>JAYSXB010000100.1:0-4794 GCA_043717775.1 Arenimonas sp. | reverse complement strand
GCCGGAGTGATTTTTTTCATCAGGCCTGGTTGATTGGTCGCTGCAATAGCGGCAGTAATACTGAATGCAAGAAGTGATAAGACGACAATACTTTTCTTCACAACAAAGCTCCTAATGAAATTTCAAGGGTGCCGACCAGAGCTTTAAACAACCAAAGTATTGGCGGCATGTATAAGAACGTGACACACAAGTAAAACCGGACATAATTCACACTTATTCCAGATTTATGAGATAAATTGCCACAAGCCGCAACAAAATAAGTATCTTCGTTAAATATTTTTGACGCAGAGTCTTCCAACAATACTCATGAATGTTATTTTTATTTAACAAATACCTCACTATGACCTCAAAAGCCCTGGAACTTTGGAAAGCGACTGGTCATTATTTTGAATGGCAAAAGTATTCCATTTTTTATCGTGATCAGGGCAAGGGTGAGGTTTTATTGTGTATTCACGGGTTCCCGACTGCATCATTTGACTGGCACCGAATGTGGCCATCGCTAAAAAAACATTTTCGCGTTATCAGTCTTGATTTATTAGGCTTCGGTTTTTCCAGCAAACCCGGCCGCCATACTTATTCGGTTTTAGAACAAGCCGATATTATTTCGGCCCTATTGGCATCGCTTGGTATTCAAAGCGTAAATATTCTGGCGCATGATCTTGGTGTCAGCGTCGCGCAGGAATGTTTAGCCCGTAACGAAATCTCATCGTCACCAATGGCTTACACGATTAGGTCCGTCTGCTTCTTGAATGGCGGCCTATTTCCGGAAGCGTATCGTCCGCGCTTAATTCAAACTTTGTTACGCGGACCACTGGGCCCTTTGCTGGTGCACGGATTGAACGAGAAAAAATTCAATCAAAGTTTTGCTGCCGTATTCGGCGCCAACACCCAGCCAAGTGCGGAAGAATTATCCGATTTCTGGCATTTGGTCGCACTCGACAAGGGGCAAAAATTGGCTCATCGCTTATTGCAATATATTCCCGAGCGTCGCAAGCATCGCGAACGCTGGTTATCTGCGATGCAAACAACCGCAACTCCTCTGCGTTTGATTAATGGTCTCGATGATCCCGTTTCGGGCGAGCACTTGCTCGAACGCTATCGCGAATTAATTCCCAATGCAGATGTCGTCGGGCTCGAAGGTATTGGACACTATCCGCAGGTCGAAGCGCCGGGTGCCGTCTTGGCCGCTTTTCTGGATTTCCATAAAAAAATCCCATGAAAAATGCCAGTAATAAATCCATTGCCAAATCAAATCTTCCGGAAAAAACTTGCATTGTTTGCCAACGCCCTTTTACCTGGCGCAAGAAATGGCAGAATGTCTGGAATGAAGTAAAGTACTGCTCAGAGGCCTGTCGCAAAGGCAGTTCACGCATGGGTAGCCCAAAGTAAGCCTGATGTCACAACGAAAAATTGTTCATGTCGATATGGACGCCTTCTATGCCTCCGTTGAACAACGTGATGACGCTAGTCTTCGCGGCAAACCGGTGGTGGTCGCCTGGCGCGGGGCGCGCTCGGTGGTTTGCGCTGCATCCTATGAAGCGCGAAAATTCGGCATCCGTTCCGCCATGCCCGCAATACGCGCCGAGCGTTTATGTCCGGACGCTATTTTTGTACCGCCTGATTTTATTCGCTACAAAGCGGCTTCAAAACATGTGCGGGAAATATTTTCCCGGCACACCGATTTAATAGAGCCCTTATCGCTGGATGAAGCCTATCTGGATGTCACCGAAAATAAGCTTGAATTAACCTCGGCTACCGAAGTGGCTTTGCAAATCCGCCACGCTATTTTTGAAGAGACTCAGTTAACGGCTTCCGCAGGTATTGCACCGAATAAATTTCTCGCGAAAATTGCTTCTGACTGGAATAAACCCAATGGTCAGTATGTGATTAAACCGGCGGCAGTCTTTGATTTCCTGACGCCCTTACCGGTCGGCAGATTGCCAGGTGTCGGCAAAGTGATGGAAGCCAAACTGGCGAAACTGGACATCAATACCGTTGGTCACCTGCGCGAGCACACGGCGCAGAGTCTAGAACTCCGGTTCGGGCGCTGGGGTTTGCGCTTACACGAGCTTTCAATGGGTATCGATCATCATCTTGTCGTGTCGGAACGCCCGACTCAGCAAATATCCAGCGAAGACACCTTTCAAGAAGATTTATTGCTGGATGATCTTGCACCGCATATTCAGCAGCTTGCCGAAAAAACCTGGGCCGGCTATCTGCGTGAAGAACAGCGAACGGCCCGTACTATCGTACTAAAACTGAAAACATCGGACTTCCAAACCCTGACTCGTAGCTACACCCCGGACACACCCACCAAAACCTTCGATGATTTTGTTGCGATTGCGCTGCAACTGCGCGAAAAAGTGAATCTGCCTGCCAATACGCGTTACCGATTGGTCGGCATTGGCCTTGCCAATTTCATTGAAACTAGCCAGGTTCGCACACAGCAAGGTCTGTTTAGCTAGTGTAGGAGCGCCTTTAGGCGCGACCGTATCGTGGGAGCGCCCGTCAGGCGCGAAAGATCTGGGGTGATTTTTCGCGCCTGACGGACGCTCCTGCGTTTTAGCATGGTCGCAGAGTTGTCGCGCCTGAAGGCGCTCCTACAAATACCAAGGTAGAACGCCATAAATTTTGGTTAAAATACTACATTCGACATCACTTCCAAACCCCCGGAGTTTTTCCATGCCCTCTTTCGATATTGTTTCCGAAATCGACAAACACGAGTTAACCAATGCCCTCGACACCGCCAATCGCGAGCTCGGTACCCGATTTGATTTTAAAGGCAGCGACGCCAGCTTTGACGTTGATGGCTTTGTCATTACCCAGCGCGCGCCAAGTGATTTTCAACTAAAACAAATGCTCGACATTCTGCGCGCTCGACTCATTGCCCGCGGTATCGACATTCGCTGCATGGAAGTAGGCGATGTCGAAACCAATCTGGCCGAAGCCCGCCAGAAAGTGACCATCAAGCAAGGCATCGAACAAAAACTGGCCAAGAAAATCGTCGGCATTATTAAAGACGCCAAACTCAAAGTAGAAGCCCAGATCAATGGCGAGAAACTTCGGGTCACCGCAAAAAAACGCGATGACTTGCAGGACGTAATGGCACTTCTGAAAAAATCGAATATCGAATTGCCACTGCAGTACGAAAATTTCCGGGATTGATGTGGGGCGCGGAAACACTTCATGTAAGAGTAGGAGCGAGCTCTGCTCGCGATAAACCTGCAACATTGCTTAACGTAGGAGCGAGTTCTACTCGCGAAAGAATCTGCGTCGAGGGTTCTTAGCGAGGCTGAAAAATGCTCCTGCATTTGACCAGACATGCGTCTGTTAAAAGCCAGCACTCCTGCCGTCCATGGCAGTCGCGAGCTCGCTCCTACAAGTAGATGTTATATCTCGGTGCGTGAAAAACACGCACCGAGCGAATCCATTATTTATTATTCTGCATCGCCTTGATAACCCGCGAATCCTGCTGATTCTCTTTCAGCCACGTCATTGAACGGTGCACACGTGCATAGCCGCTTGGGTGATCATAGAACATGATTTCTTCGATATCGCCGGGATGAATTTTTCGATAGGTCGATAAGCGCATGGCGGCGGTGGCGAAGCCGTGCGGCTCACCAGCAACCGCCAAGCCAAAGGCATCGGCCTCTGCCTCGGCTTGACGCACGATACTATTATTCACCGGCGTCATTATGGTCATGAATAAGGTCAATAATGCCATTGCCAATGGCAGACCGGCAGGGTCACCACGATCATCAATGCCCCAGCGAATACCGTAGCGTTTTATCAAACCATCAAAAGTAAAATGCACAAAAAACAAACCCGCGGTCAGCACTAAAGTAATGTACACCACCAAACGCAGCGAGTGATTTAAGACGTAATGGCCCATTTCGTGGCCCATCACGGCACGAATTTCTTCCGGTGATGTGCGTTTTAACAAATTATCATTCAATGAAATGCGCGTAGTACCCATCATGCCCGAGACATTGGCACTGATTCGTGTCGTTTGTTTTGATGCATCGAACACATAGATATTGTCAGCCGGAATTTGGCTGGCGCGTGCCATCGACAACAAACTGTCGCGCAATTCGCCAGAAGGCAGTGCCTTATATTCGTTAAACAATGGCGAAATAAACACCGGCGCAATCATGGAAAAAAAGATGATGAAAACAAACGAAATCGCGCCCGTCCAGGCCCACCAGCTTTTGCCTACGCGCCTGACGGCAGCATAAATAATCGCCAGTACCGGTGCACCGAGCAAAAGACTCAAGCCCAGCCCCATGAGCGTTTCACCAAACCAGTCGATAAAGTTTTGCGTCGCTAGACCATAAGCATGCTCGCGGAAAAAGCCCATATAAATATTCCAGGGCAATGTCAGCACAAACATGGCGAGAAAATACATCGCGACATAAATGGCGGTATAAAGCCATGGCCTATGGCTGACTCGCTTCGATACATCACGCATTCGCCGCGAAATACCGCTGAAAAGTAAGAATGCTGCAATCACTATCAAGATCAATGTATCTACCACATCAAGATAATAGCCATTTTCAAAATAGGCATCTGATTTTTCTTTTTGTGCGTCGTTCAATACATTTAAGTAGGCATCGGTCGCCTTATCCACATTAAATTCCGGGCCAGGTCTTGCAACATCGGGAATAATTAAGCCCGGTGGCAATTCACGATCAACACCTGCTTTAGGCGTAGCGTCTGCAGCAATTGCAGAGGTATTCAAGCAGAATAATAAAAGCAAACTGGCGCAGCCGACGCGGAGCAGGTTTCTCATAAAAC
>JAYSXB010000099.1:0-4802 GCA_043717775.1 Arenimonas sp. | reverse complement strand
AGAATCAAAAGCCCTGCACTGCAATGCCATGCCAATTGTCGATAAATTACCCGCCTGAGCGGCTGCAAAGGCTAAAATAGGCCGATATTGAATGTCATTAAATACGAGCCCCATGAATCACAACGTCACCACACTGCCTGATACCAGCCCTGAAAAAACCGATTTTATTCGCCAAATCATTCGCGAGGACTTGGCCTCGGGCAAGCATCAGCAAATACGTACACGCTTCCCGCCCGAGCCCAATGGTTATTTGCATATTGGCCATGCCAAAAGTATTTGCCTGAATTTTGGCGTTGGCGCCGAGTTTGATGGCTTGGTGAATTTGCGTTTCGATGACACCAACCCCAGCAAAGAAGACATGGAATATGTTGAATCGATTCAAGCCGATGTGAAATGGCTAGGCTTTGAATGGACGGAGTTACGCCATGCCTCGGATTATTTTGAAACTTTTTATCTGTGTGCCGAGAAACTAATTGAAGACGGCAAGGCGTTTGTCTGTGATTTGAATGCCGAACAAGTGCGCGAATATCGCGGCAATTTAAATGAGCCCGGAAAAAATTCGCCATTCCGTGATCGTAGCGTTGAAGAAAATCTCGATCTGTTCCGTCGCATGCGCGCCGGTGAATTTGAAGACGGTGCGCGCACTCTTCGTGCAAAAATTGATATGAGCAGCGGCAATATTAATTTGCGTGATCCGGCGATTTATCGTATTCGTCATGTCTCGCATCAAAACACTGGCGATACATGGTGCATTTATCCGATGTATGACTATGCACACTGTATTTCGGATGCACTTGAAGGCATTACGCACTCATTATGCACTTTGGAATTTGAAGACCACCGCCCGCTTTATGATTGGTGTATCGATAATATAGAGCTGGCGAAACATTCATCGCTTTGGCAAAACCTGATCGATCGCGGCTTCAAAACCGATGTCAGCAAGCCACGACAAATTGAATTCTCGCGCTTGAATATCAATTACACCGTGATGAGTAAACGCAAATTGATGGCCTTGGTGACCGATGGCTTAGTCAGCGGCTGGGACGACCCGCGCATGCCGACCTTATGTGGTCTGCGTCGTCGCGGCTATACGCCGGCATCCATGCGTTTATTTGCCGACCGCATTGGCATCAGCAAACAAAATTCATTGATTGATTTTTCGGTACTGGAAGGCTGCGTTCGCGAAGATCTGGATGCCAAAGCCCAGCGCCGTTTAGCCGTGATTGACCCGGTCAAACTGGTCATCAAAAATCTGCCGGAAGGTTTTTCGGACATCCTGACTTTTTCCAATCATCCAAAGGATGAAAGCGCTGGCAAACGCGAAGTGCCGTTTTCACGCGAAATATGGATTGAACGTGATGACTTCATGGAAGTGCCGCCAAAGGGTTTTCATCGTCTGGTTCCCGGCGGCGAAGTTCGATTGCGGGGTGTGGGTATCGTGAAATGCATTGACGTGATCAAAAACGGCGAAGACATTATTGAACTACACGGCGAATTAGATTTGGACTCACGCCCCGGCTTGCCGGGCTCAGAGCGTAAAGTGAAGGGCACTATTCATTGGGTCAGCGCAAAGTATGGCATCGAAGCTGAAGTACGTTTGTATGATCGACTATTTACTGTGGCCAATCCCGATGATGAGGCCGATGGCAAGACTTATCATGATTATTTGAATCCCGAATCGGTGCGCATCGTAAAAGCCTATGTAGAACAAGGCGCCGCTGCGCTATCGGCTGAAACCAATATCCAATTTGAACGCTTGGGGTATTTTGTGACGGATCGTCTGGACCACACTGTTAACAAACCTGTATTTAATCGCACTGTTACCCTTCGCGATGTTTGGGCAAAAAGCGTTTAGGCATGAACATTGAATCACATGAGGGCGGATGCTTATGTGGCAGCGTTAGTTATCGAATAAAGGCACCACTCAATGATATTGCGCACTGCCATTGCGCAATGTGTCGAAAAAGCAGCGGCGGCATAGTCACCACATGGATCACCGTGCCTGCAACTGCTTTTTCCTGGGCTACTGGCGCGGCGGCTGTTTACCGCTCCAGCACGGATACGAAACGCTTTTTTTGTTCTAACTGCGGCGCACTACTGGCATTATTCACTGAACGATCACCCGGCACCATCGATGTAACGCTTGCCACACTCAACCATGCTGAACAACACCCGGCAACACGACATATTTGGTTTGCCGACAAACTAAGCTGGCTACAACTCGATAAGGAATTACCCCATGAAGATAGCGAAACAATTTAGTACGACGATTACCAAGCTGGGACTCGCTATATTTTTTGCCGGTTTGCTGACAGCCTGCCCACAAGAAGCGAAAAAAACATCAGTGCCAGTAAGCGCAGAGAAGGCCGTTCAGGCACCGGCGGACAAAGTAATTGCAGCTAAGCCAACACCAGCAGTAGAAAATTCCGGTTCAAAAAAAGCGGTACCGGGTGTTGTCGATTACAGTTGCAAAACCAGTAGCGACTGCAAGATAAAAGATGTGGGAAGTTGCTGCGGTTATCGTCCTGCCTGCGTCAACAAAGACAGCCAGACATATCCAGCCCAAGTAAAAGCGCAATGCAGCAAGGATGGCATGGCGGGCATTTGCGGTTTCCCCAGTATTAGTAGCTGCACTTGCACCAATAATAAGTGTGAGGGTGTCACCGGTTCATCAGGCGAGGAAGTGGCTCAATAATGTTGTACGCACAATTACATTTAACACTACCCCCGTGGATCCATGACCAGGTTGACGCTGATGCGGTTTATGAAAGCGTAGAAAGCCGCATTACTCTGGCCGTGCAGTTATCGCAACTTAATGTTAGCCATCAAAGTGGTGGTCCCTTTGGTGCGGCGGTGTTCAATAAGGCCGGTCGCTTATTAGGCGTCGGCGTGAATCGAGTGGTGCCGCATAATTGCTCAGCCGCCCATGCCGAAGTTATGGCGCTTACGACAACACAACAACGGCTACAAAAATATCGTTTGAACGATGATGGTGAGCGCATCACGCTGGCTACTTCGGCACAGCCTTGTTCCATGTGTTACGGCGCCTTGATATGGGCAGGCATTGACGAACTACTAATAGCTGCGCGTGCCGACGATGTACAAACCTTGGCAGGCTTTGATGAAGGCCCGATACCCAGCGATTGGAAAGGCGAATTGGAAAAACGCGGCATTGAAGTGCAAACCGATTTGCTGCGCGAGCAAGCGTGCGCGGTGCTGAAAGAATATGGCGAGAGCGGGCTGGTTTATTAACTGGCACTACACAAGTTTTTCGGGGAGTAATCCCCTCCTACAAGAATTATAAAATGAATGGTTTGCTTTGCTATTGCCGCCAGGGTTTTGAACCCGACCTTGCCGCTGAATTATCCGAACGCGCGGCAAATGCCGGTTTTCATGGTTATGCAAAAACAGAAAAGCTGAGTGGCTATGTCACTTATATCTGCGAAGACGCTGCCGCTTTGTCGAGAAGCGTGCGTTATCACGACATTGTCTTTGCTCGCCAAAAGTTACAACTTTTCGCCGAACTAAAAGACTTGAATCCAACCGATCGTGTTACCCCGATGCTGGAATTTATTGCCGGTCGTGGCCGCTTTGGCGACATCCTGGTCGAGCACCCCGATTCCGATGAAGGCAAACCGCTGTCTGGCTTGGCGCGATCGTTCACCAACGCATTGCGTCCGGCACTGCGTAAGCGCGGTTTATTGAGTGATAAAGAAGACGCTCGCTTGCCGCGCCTGCATGTTTTCTTTTTGGCAGGCACCCATGCACTACTCGCCAGTTCAGACCCCGCGGATAGCTCGCCGTTTCCCCAAGGCGTGCCGCGCCTGCGTGCTCAAGCCAATGCCCCCAGTCGCTCCGCTTTGAAACTCGACGAAGCCTTAATGATTTTTTTGAATGATGCCGAACGCGAAAAAATTCTGAAGCCCGGCATGCACGCCGCCGATTTAGGCGCAGCACCCGGTGGCTGGAGCTGGATATTGACCAAGCACGGCCTGCATGTCTCTTCGATTGATAATGGACCGATGTCGGAAACCGCCATGGCCACCGGATTAATCAATCATATTCGTGCCGATGGTTTTTCATGGCAACCACCCAGAAAACTCGACTGGATGGTCTGCGACATGGTGGAATCGCCGCGCAAAGTTGCCCATCGCATGAGCGAATGGTTCGCCAATGGCTGGTGCAAACACGCCATTTTTAATTTGAAATTGCCGATGAAAAAACGCTGGGAAGAAACCCGGCTCTGCCTGGAAGAATTTGAACAAAATTCCGGTAAGTCACTGCATATGCATGCAAAACAGCTCTACCACGATCGCGAAGAAATCACCGTGTTTGCCACGGTGATATAGGGTGCGCCCTGGCGCACCGGCATGTCGTAGCCCGGGTCACGCTCCACCGACCCGGGAAAATCTGCGAAATATTTGAGTTTCGTGAGAAGACCGTGGGAGCGTCCGTCAGGCGCGAAAAATCTGCGACGCTGCTGAATGCCTTGGCCGTAGTCGTAGCCCGGGTCACGCTCCACCGACCCGGGAAAATCTGCGGAATATTTAAGTTTCTTGAAAGGCCAATAATTCAAAAATTGAATAACCGCATTTGGTAAAGAACCCGGGTCGGTGGAGCGTGACCCGGGCTACGTGTTCCTGAAAGTTTTTTATTTGTGAGCATTGTGTTCGCTTATTATTTTTGTTTTATCGCAGTGCATGTCGCGCCTGACGGACGCTTGTGTCTGCAATATGTACTACTGTTGAAGTGAGAGCAGAGTACGGCAAGCCGTTAGGACGATGTGCTTAAAGCACGAGTGG
>JAYSXB010000098.1:0-4813 GCA_043717775.1 Arenimonas sp. | reverse complement strand
CTGATGAAAACCTTCGCCGACAATTTTATCGCCACGCGCAATGACGCAACCGACCATCGGATTGGGCTTGGTGGTATAGGCGCCACATTCTGCGAGCAATAAAGCACGCGCCATCATTTGGCTATCGCGCTCTGAAAAAGTCATTGTGCTATCCCGGGAATTTGATAACTCATTACATCCACTTTTTGATTATTTACATTGGCTTGCTGAAGCAGATTCCAACCGAGCGTTTGATAAAACGTCTTATGCTCCGGGGTAAACAGGAATATTTCTTTGAGTGAAATATTTTTTGCATGCTGCATCAAGGCACTGACCAACTGCGCGCCAAAACCCCGACCACGCTGGTCTGGCTTTATATACAAACTCGCCAGCCAGGCGCTGCCGATAGCCGATAGCTCGACGGCATCGTCTTCGAGCAAACTTACCGAACCCAGTAATACTTCGTTTTCAATCAACACCAGAGTCGTCGGCAAAGTTTTGCATTGCGTATGAGCCTGTAATTCTGCCCGCGCAATTTCATGCGTCCAGTCGACATAAAATTCATGCCACTGCGCATGATGCCAATCGGCAAGTTGATCGACATGTGATGGCGCATCAGCAAGAAACTTGATCTCAAGCACTTAAGGCTTACCTTTTGCCTTACTCACATTGGCTTCAAGCAAACTAAGCTGCGCTTTATCAAGACCGGTGAAATCACGTTCGAGTTTTTCAATTTCTTCGCGGAATTCCTGCACGTCTTCAAAACTGCGATAAACTGAAGCAAAACGCACATAGGCGACATGGTCGAGTGATTTCAATTCGTTCATTACAAACTCGCCGACTCGCATCGACGGCAACTCGCGCTCACCCGACAAACGCAAGGCATGCATCACATTGCGTACCGCCTGATCAACCTGTTCTGCCGACACCGGACGTTTTTGCAAGGGGCGATCAAAACTGGTGCGTAGTTTTTTCTCGTCGAAAGCTTCGCGACGACCATCGCTTTTGATGATGCTCGGCAGTTTTAATTCTGCGGTTTCAAAAGTATTGAAACGCTCGGTACAAGACGGACACTCACGACGCCGCCGGATGGTGGTTCCATCTTCGGAAACACGTGAATCAATCACGCGGGTGTCGTCGTGCTGGCAGAAGGGGCAATGCATAATTATCGGGTCTGGGGGCTGGGGGCTAGGGGCTGGACAAAGCGGCGACACGAGCTCTTGCTTTCAGCCCCAAATCCCCAGCCCCCAGCCCCGTTGTAACTCACCCATACACCGGAAATTGACGACACTGCAGCGTCACATTCTCACGCACACCCGCAATTACATTTTCATCTTTCGGATTATCAAGCACATCGCAAATCCAGTTTGCCAGTGCAACGCACTCTGGCTCTTTGTAACCGCGTGTTGTCACGGCTGGCGTTCCGATACGCAAACCGGAAGTCACAAACGGTGAGCGTGGATCATTCGGCACCGCATTTTTATTAACCGTGATATGCGCCGCACCGAGTGCAGCTTCGGCGTCTTTGCCGGTAGTTTCGCGGCCGATTAAATCAATCAGCATCAAATGATTTTCAGTACCGCCTGAAACAATTTTGTAGCCACGCGAGATCATGGTTTTCGCCATCGCCTGTGCGTTCTTCACGACTTGCTTTTGATAATCGGCAAATTCCGGTTCCAATGCTTCCTTGAACGCAACGGCTTTGGCTGCGATCACATGCATCAAGGGGCCGCCTTGTGTACCGGGGAAAACCAATGACTGGAATTTCTTTTCGAGCGCTTCATTAGCTTTCGCCAGAATGATGCCGCCGCGCGGGCCGCGCAGCGTTTTATGCGTGGTCGAAGTCACTACATCAGCATGGGGGATTGGGTTTGGATAAATACCCGCAGCCACCAGACCTGCCACATGTGCCATATCGACAAAGAAATAAGCGCCGACCGATTTTGCAATCGCGGCCATGCGTTCCCAATCGATGATTTGCGAATAAGCCGAGAAACCGCCAACCAGCATTTTCGGTTTGTGTTCGTTTGCCAGTGCTTGAATTTCGTCGTAATCAATCAAACCGGTATCGGGATTAATGCCGTACTGCACCGCGTTATAAATCTTGCCGCTGAAATTCACTTTCGCGCCGTGGGTTAGATGGCCGCCGTGTGCGAGGCTCATGCCGAGCACGGTGTCGCCCGGATTCAACAATGCCATATACACTGCGATATTCGCTGATGAACCAGAATGCGGTTGCACGTTGGCGTAATCGGCGCCAAATAATTTCTTCACTCGTTCAATGGCGAGGGTTTCTGCAATATCGACATATTCGCAACCACCGTAATAGCGCTTGCCCGGATAGCCTTCCGCGTATTTATTCGTCAGCACAGAACCCTGCGCTTCCAGAACGCGCGGGCTGGCGTAGTTTTCCGAAGCAATTAGCTCGACATGGTCTTCCTGACGCTGGCGTTCTTGTGCAATAGAGCGCGCCAACTCGGGATCGTAGCCTTCAATACGCATTTCACGGGGGAACATGAACACCTCAGGAGCAATGGGCAAGCGCAAATTGTAGCGCTCAAGCCTGTTTAGAGCCACAAAATATAGCGTTGGGTCATGCTTTACGGGATAATTGCCAGTTAACGAACCGTCAACAAACCTTCAAACGACCGTCAAGGCCAGCGTTGCTCCAGCAACGCCTGTGTCGGCGCGTCAGCAGATTGAACCGGAGTTCCTATGCAATACATCTACACCATGATCGGCGTCAGCAAAACCGTGCCGCCGAAACGCGAAATCATCAAAGACATTTCGCTGAGCTTCTTCCCCGGTGCAAAAATTGGCCTGCTGGGTCTGAACGGTTCCGGCAAATCCACCGTGCTGCGCATCATGGCCGGCGTGGATACCGATTTTCAGGGCGAATCACGCCCGCAACCCGGCATCAAGGTCGGTTATCTGGAACAAGAGCCGCGTTTGAATCCCGAGCACACCGTGCGCCAAGCCGTTGAAGAAGGCGTAGGTGAATTGCTGCACGCCCAAGCGATGCTCGACGAAGTTTATGCCGCCTATGCCGAGCCCGATGCCGATTTCGACAAGCTCGCCGCCAAGCAACAACGCCTCGAAGCCATTCTTGCGACGGCGGATGCCGATACGCTCGAGTTGCAATTGGAAATTGCCGCTGATGCGCTACGCATTCCACCCTGGGATGCGATTTGCGGAAAACTGTCTGGCGGTGAAAAACGCCGCGTTGCACTTTGCCGTTTGCTGTTATCAAAACCCGACATGCTTTTGCTCGATGAACCAACCAACCATTTGGACGCCGAGTCAGTCGAATGGCTCGAACAATTCCTGACGCGCTTCCCCGGCACCGTGGTCGCCGTTACCCATGATCGTTACTTTTTGGAAAATGCCGCCGAATGGATTTTGGAATTGGATCGCGGCAAGGGCATTCCATGGAAAGGCAATTACACCGCGTGGCTGGAGCAAAAAGGTGATCGCCTGAAACGCGAAGAATCGTCTGAGAGCGCTCGTCAAAAAGCGCTTGCCAAAGAACTGGAATGGGTTCGCAGCAATGCCCGTGGCGGTCGTAGCAAAGGCAAAGCCCGCTTGGCGCGCTTTGAAGAATTAAATGCGCAGGAATACCAAAAGCGCAATGAAACCAATGAAATTTTTATTCCACCCGGCGAGCGTCTGGGCGATAAAGTGATCGAATTCAAAAATGTAACGAAATCTTTTGGCGATCGTTTACTGATTGATGATTTAAGTTTCACCGTGCCGCCGGGTGCCATCGTCGGCATTATCGGACCGAACGGTGCCGGTAAATCGACTTTCTTCAAAATGATTACCGATCAGGAAAAACCTGACAAAGGCGAAGTGCTGATTGGTCATACGGTAAAAGTCGCTCACGTTGACCAAAATCGCGATGCCTTGGCGGGCGATAAAAATGTTTGGCAAGAAGTGTCCGGCGGTTCAGATATCATCACGATTGGCAAGGTTGAAATTCAATCGCGTGCCTATATTGGCCGCTTCAATTTCAAAGGTGCCGATCAACAAAAACTGGTCGGTACATTATCGGGTGGTGAACGCGGACGTTTGCACTTGGCGAAAACCTTGTTGCAGGGCGGAAATGTATTACTGCTCGATGAGCCCTCGAATGATCTTGACGTTGAAACCCTGCGCGCACTCGAAGATGCCTTGCTGGAATTCCCCGGTTGCGTAATGGTGATTTCGCATGATCGCTGGTTCCTGGATCGCATCGCCACGCATATTCTGGCTTTCGAAGGCGACTCGCATGTTGAATTCTTCCCCGGTAATTACAAGGAATACGAAGAAGACAAACGCCGTCGCTTGGGTGATGAGGGTGCCAAGCCGCATCGGTTGCGTTACAAGGCGTTGAAATAAGCGAACTGAAAAAAGTCAACCGTCGCCCCGGCGGTTTTTAACAGCACAGCTGGTCAAGCCGGGGTCCAGAAACATCATCGGAGCACTAAGATGAATCTGCTCTTATAGTTTCTGGAAAACGATTATAAAAATTTGCATTATCAAGCTTCTGGGCACTGTTAAGCTTCTGGGTCCCGGCTTCCGCCGGGATGACGAGATTTTTTAGATGACAATTGATGATTCGAGGTCTGCATGAGCTTTATCCAAACTCTCCGCGAAACACAGAAAAAAAACCAGTCCCTGGTGTGTGTCGGTTTTGATCCCGAGCTGTCGAAATTTCCGGCGCATTTACAAAACCACCCAGACGCACTGTTTGAATTTCATAAAGCCATTATCGATGCGACGGCTGATCTGGTGTGTTGCTACAAACCGCAGATCGCACATTTCGCAGCACTCAGCGCTGAAGAATCATTGTCGC
>JAYSXB010000097.1:0-4827 GCA_043717775.1 Arenimonas sp. | reverse complement strand
CCACTTCGGGCGCCAAGTCGCAGCAGCCCGCAGATAGGGCAAGGGCCAAATCTGTTTGAACATAAAGGGGTTCAGGCGAGCGAGGATTTTAGCGAATGCCGCCGCCACTGTCCACGAAAAATCGCCGGACCGAGCTGAAAAGCCTGTGCTTAAAGGATCAGTTCGCTAAACTGATATAGCCCCGGCGATTTTTCGCGCAAGCGGTATGCCGCTTCCAACGCGCCTCGAACAAAAATATCCCGGTCCAGCGCGTTGTGGCGTAATTCGATAAACTCGCCCGGCCCGCTGAATTTTACCGTGTGGTCGCCGATAACCTCGCCTTCTCTATGGCTTAAGTATTTAGTGACCTGACCGGTATTTTGCTCAGCCGATTGTCCCAAAGTTAATGCCGTACCCGATGGTGCATCTTTCTTGTGAATATGATGGGTTTCGGTGATTTCAACACTCCATTGTTTCAGTGCATTCGCTGCTCGACGCGTTAAATCATTAAGTACGGCAACACCAATACTGAAATTGGATGCCCACAGCACGGGGATTTCGTTTGAAGTTTCCACTATGCATTTTTTTTGCTGGTCGTTTAAACCTGTCGTACCACTGACTAGAGCTGCATGCTGTGTTTTACAAAATTGCAGAATAGTCACGAAGGCTTCCGGCTGACTGAAGTCAATTGCAATATGGAATTTCGGCAGTTCATCCAATTGATGGATGGCGAATAAGGGGCAAGAAACACTTTCAATCGGCGAAACATTGCGCCCGACAACACCGGCCACTAATTCAAAGCGATGATCGGCTGCAGCGATTCGCAGTAAAGCCCGACCCATTCTGCCGGATGCGCCGAAGATAATAAGTTTGATGTTTTCTTTCATATCGCCCAGATTTTAACGTGGGAGGCCATAAGGCCCGAATAATTTCAGACTATACAATTATTCAGACGTATTTAACCCTAGGAGCGAGCTCTGCTCGCGATTGATCTGCAGCAGTGTTGAACGTAGGAGCGAGCTCTGCTCGCGAAAGAATCTGCGTCGAAGTGCTTTCGCGAGCAGAGCTCGCTCCTACAATTCACATCGTCGAGTGCTTTCGCGAGCAGAGCTGCCTCCTACAATTTACATTGTCGAGGAGTTATTCGGGCCTTATGGCCCTCCCACTTCTTTGGCTAGCAATTACGAGATCATCTTGTCCCAGAACGATTTCACACCGTCAAGAAACGAGCTTGAGCGTGGTGAATGTTTTGCACCCTCTTCGCCATCAAAAGTACCTTCAAATTCTTTCAATAGTTCGCGTTGTCTGCTCGTGAGGTTCACCGGTGTTTCGACCACCACGCGTGCAAGAATATCGCCGGTCGAACTGCTACGAACAGATTTAACGCCCTTGCCACGCAGACGGAAAAGTTTTCCAGTCTGGGTTTCTGCCGGGACTTTGATTTCGACTTCGCCGCCCAATGTTGGCACTTCAATGGAAGCACCGAGCGCCGCTTGTGAAAAACGAATCGGTACTTCGCAATACAGATCGTCACCATCGCGCTGGAATATTTTGTGTTCGCGCACGCTGACTTCTACATACAAATCACCCGCTTGTGCGCCGGCCGGACCCGCCTCGCCTTCACCAGCTAAACGAATGCGGTCGCCGTTATCGACACCGGCAGGAATTTTGACTTGCAGGGTTTTTTCTTCCTGCACCCGGCCATTGCCGCGACAGGTTTTGCAAGGCTTGGCGATCGTTTGACCACGTCCGCCACAGGTATGACAAGGCTGCTGTACTGAAAAAATACCGCGCTGCATACGCACCTGGCCCTGGCCCTTACAGGTTTTGCAGGTCTCTACTTTACCGTCTTCCGAACCGCTGCCGCTGCAAGGTTTACATGCGACCAAGGACGGAATATCTATTTTTTTCTCGACGCCGAAAACCGCTTCTTCCAGATCAAGATCCATCATGAAACGAAGATCGGCACCACGACGTGGGCCTCGTTGCTGACGTGCGCCACCGAAAATATCGCCGAATATATCGCCGAATATATCGCCAAAATCCGCGCCGCCATGACCACCGCTACTACCGCCGCCCGTGCCATGTTCAAAGGCCGCGTGCCCATGCTGATCATATGCGCGCCGCTTACTGGCGTCGCTCAATATTTCGTAGGCTTGCTTGGCTTCCTTGAAGGACTCTTCGGCTGCTTTATCATCGGGATTTCTGTCCGGATGATGTTTTTGTGCCGCACGACGATAGGCTTTTTTCAGCTCGTCTTCGCTGGCGGTTTTGCTGACGCCCAGAACTTCGTAGTAATCGCGTTTTGACATGAACTTGGGACTCGGGACTGGGGGCTGGGGAGAAGCGAGCAAGGGCCTGAGTGTTATCTCAAGCCCTTACTGCACAGCATTAGCATTACTAAATATTTCAAGGCCGGAGTGGAAGTTCAAGTGGCGTATGCATTTAGCCCCTAACCTCCAGTCCCTAGCCCCGCTTTTTATTTCGTATCGTCTTTCACTTCAGTGAATTCTGCATCGACTACATCTTCTGCCTTGGCAGCAGCTTCACCTTGCGGAGCTTCTGCACCACCTTGTTCAGCAGCGGCAGCGGCTGAATACAAAGCTTGAGCGGCTTGTTGCAGCGCCGATGTTTTCGCTTCGATTTGCGCCTTGTCGTCGCCTTTCATGGCAGTTTCCAAATCCGCTAATGCGGTTTCGATTCCACCAAGTTGGTCGCCCGGTACTTTTGCGCCGTGATCTTTCATGGCGGTGCGTGTGGTGTGAATCAAACCATCGGCAGCGTTACGTGCAGTGACTAATTCATGGAATTTTTTGTCTTCTTCACGATTGGCTTCAGCGTCTTGCACCATGCGTTGAATTTCTTCATCGCTTAAACCGGAACCGGCCTTGATTTCGATGCGTTGTTCTTTACCGGTCTTTTTGTCTTTTGCCGACACATGCAAAATACCATTCGCATCGATGTCAAAAGTCACTTCAATTTGTGGCATACCGCGTGGTGCTGGTTCGATTCCCGAAAGATCAAACTTGCCCAGTGATTTATTGAAACGGGCTTGTTCGCGTTCGCCTTGCAACGCATGCACGGTCACGGCCGGCTGATTGTCATCGGCGGTCGAGAAAGTTTGCGATGCCTTGGTCGGAATGGTGGTGTTCTTTTCAATAATCTTGGTGAACACGCCGCCCATGGTTTCAATACCCAAACTCAATGGTGTTACATCGAGCAACAACACGTCTTTCACGGTACCAGCCAACACGCCGCCTTGAATCGCAGCACCAATGGCGACCGCTTCATCAGGGTTCACGTCTTTACGTGGCTCTTTGCCGAAAAATTCTGTCACTGCCGCCTGCACACGCGGCATGCGGGTCATACCACCGACCAGAATCACGTCGGAAATATCCGAAGGTTTTAAACCGGCATCTTTAAAGGCAATGCGGATCGGCTCAATGGTTTTCTTGATCAAATCTTCGACCAAGGCTTCCAATTTTGCACGCGTTAGTTTGATGTTCAAGTGTTTGGGACCCGAAGCATCGGCAGTAACGTACGGCAAGTTCACATCGGTTTGCTGCGATGTGCTGAGTTCGATTTTTGCGCGCTCGGCGGCATCTTTTAAGCGCTGCAAGGCCAACGGGTCTTTGCGTAAATCAATGCCCTGCTCTTTCTTGAATTCTTCCACCAGAAAATCGATAACGCGATTATCAAAGTCTTCGCCGCCCAAGAAGGTGTCGCCATTGGTCGCCAATACTTCGAATTGTTTTTCGTCGTCGATATTGGCAATTTCGATAATGGAAACGTCGAAAGTACCGCCACCCAAATCGTACACGGCAATTTTGCGATCGCCGCCAGCTTTATCCAAACCATAGGCCAGCGCAGCAGCGGTTGGCTCATTGATAATGCGCTTGACGTCCAAGCCTGCAATACGGCCAGCGTCTTTCGTTGCTTGGCGCTGTGAATCGTTGAAATACGCCGGCACCGTAATAACGGCTTCAGTCACTGCTTCACCCAAATAGGCTTCGGCGGTTTTCTTCATTTTTTCTAGCACGCGTGCGGAAATTTCCTGCGCGGCCATTTTCTTGCCGTCAGAAGTAGAAACCCAAGCGTCGCCGTTTTCATGCGCAACGATGGCATAAGGCACGAGGTCAAGGTCTTTTTTCACTTCGGCATCAGTAAATTTGCGGCCGATCAGGCGCTTTACTGCGTAGAAAGTATTTTTTGGATTGGTCACACCCTGGCGTTTCGCCGATGCGCCGACAATCACTTCGCCGTCTTTGGTGAAAGCAACAATCGAAGGCGTTGTACGATCACCTTCGGAATTTTCGATCACTTTAGCAACACCGCCTTCCATAACGGAAACGCAGCTATTGGTGGTGCCCAAGTCGATACCGATAATTTTACCCATTTCAAATCTCCTTAATCTTTTGCGCGATTGATGCGCGTTAATCTTGTTTGTTTAATAGTGCTGATTATTTTTTTTTCAAGTCTTGTGTTTATGTTCTAGTCAGCAGTTTTTGCGACAACGACTAATGCCGGGCGCAGCAAGCGCTCATTGAGCAAATAGCCTTTTTGAAAAACCTGCACGATGGTGTTCGGCACCGCATCCGGACTATCTAACTGGCTAATCGCCTGATGCCATTCGGGATTAAACACTTCACCGATCGGGTTGATTTGTGTCATGCCATTGTTATTGCCGACCTTTAATAATTGCACGAGTGTCAACTCCATGCCTTCGCGCAATTTACCGGTTTCACCCTGGCTTGCTACCAGGCCGGCATCAAGGCTGTCGAGCACAGGCAGTAATTCGGAAAGCAAACGCTCATTGGCAAATTTGCGTGCTTGTTCAACATCACGTGC
>JAYSXB010000096.1:0-12477 GCA_043717775.1 Arenimonas sp. | reverse complement strand
GTGGCGGT
The DNA here is from genome assembly GCA_043717775.1 of Arenimonas sp. Lineage (GTDB taxonomy): Bacteria > Pseudomonadota > Gammaproteobacteria > Xanthomonadales > Xanthomonadaceae > Arenimonas. The sequence goes on along the minus strand of JAYSXB010000096.1, from coordinate 12,469 downwards.
GCATAGACCAATCGCACATCCTTGATCTCGCGTTGCTTGAACAAACGGTACTGCAGCCCGCCAAAAAACCGCGCCATGCTGCAACGGTAGCCCGGTATTTTTTCACACTCGCCTACCAGTAATTTACCCGCTGCTTCAATCGCTTTGTCGCGTGTAGCGCCGTCCATCTCAGGCTTTAATTTATTTTTGATAATACTGCTGACATCGGTAATCGCTTCAGTCACAAATACCCGCGCATTCGGGCCGCCACTTAATTCATCAGCCTGTGTGGCGGCGTTATAGCCGGTTTCCAACAGGTTTTTAGTCGGCGTGGAATTAAGTTGAATTTGATTAGTGGCGCAATGATGATTGGTAATCACCAAACCATTAGGCGATACAAAGCTTGCAGTACAACCGCCCAAACTAATCACCGCTCCAACGGGCTGACCGGTTAAATCGGCTAATTGGCTGGGCGCCAACTGCAAGCCAGCTTTTTTAAGCGGCTCGGCGATCTCTGGCAATTGATCTGGAACCCACATGCCTTCTGCGGCAAACACCTGAAAACTCAATAAGAAAAACGAACCCGCCAACAAAGCACGCATATAAATGTATTCCCCGATTTTTGACCCCTTATCTTATTACGCCGCGTTTAGCTTGCATGTATCCCAAAAGTCATGCTTAGCTACAGGTTCAGGATTCAACAGGGGTGAATCACGATGCGTAAACTGCTATTCATAGCGATGTCTTGCACACCGGTTTTAGCTCAGGCAGACAATGGTACCGGCTCACTGGGCAGTTCATTGAGCGGCATATGCACGGCAGCAACACCAGGCAACGCTTTTTTTACTCGTTGTCAGGAATTTTTAAGTTCCACTGACCCGCAAGCGGCCAGCCGCATTGCAGGCGGCCAAAGACTTGAAGAATTGCCCGGCCAAGGTCGTGCCAGCACCCGCAATCAACAACAAGACACCGTTGTTTCTGAAAACCTGGGCGAAGGCTGGTCCTTATTTTTAAGCGCGGATCTCGGCCGCTTGGATCGCAGCACAAGCTTTAACGAAGCCGCCTTCGATGGCAGCGCCGATCGCTTTACCGGCGGCCTAAATTATCAAGTCGATGCCCATTGGCTTTTAGGGCTGGCACTCAATCACTCGCGCGAGACGCTGGACTTTAGTCAATCCAATAGCCGCAATAGCAGCAGCATGAATGGCGCTTTGCTCACGGCTAATTTCAGCCCGGCCGATCAATTTAGTTTCGATGCTTATTACGGTCGTTTTAGTGGCGACACCCGCAATGTTCGCAATATTAATTACCGCATAGAAAGCACACCGGGAAACTTCCAAAACTTTGCATCGCAAGCTTTCGCTTCGCCTTCGGTCACACGTAAAGTAGCTGGCATTACCGGGTCTTGGTTGTGGAATAAAAACGCATGGTCGGGTGGCATTAGCTTAGGCATGGATCAATCAAAAACTAGGCTCGATGCCTACAGCGAAACCGGCGGTGATGGTTTTGGTATTGACGTGCAACAAAGAAATATCAAATCCCGCACCGGCTCATTGAGTTTCAATGTATCGAAAACCTATTCAATGAATTGGGGTGTTTTAATCCCGAATGCACGCTTGGGCTTGAAAAAGGAATTCGATAACCCTGGCCGTAAGTTAACAGTGCAATTTAGCCAGGACAGCAGCAATACCAATATTGTTTTCGACACTTCCGACCCTGACACACAATGGGGTGAAGTCGGCGTTGGCGTTAGCTTGGTGATGAAGAAGGGGCATCAGGCATTTTTTGAATATCGACAGCGCTTTGCCCATAGTTTTTTGCAAGAACGTACTGTGGCAGTGGGTTGGCGGATGGAGTTTTAGCCAGACTTTAACCTGTCAAGGGTATAATGCGGCACGCTCACAAGGTGCTCACTATGACTGCAATGATGAAAGCGCTGGTTAAACGCCATGCCGAAAAAGGTATCTGGATGGAACAGGTGCCGGTTCCGACTCCGGGTCCGAATGAAGTTCTGATCAAACTCGAAAAAACCGCCATTTGTGGAACCGATCTGCATATATACAAATGGGATGAATGGTCGCAACGCACCATCAAACCGGGCCTGGTTATCGGCCATGAATTTGTCGGACGTATTGTTGAATTAGGCTCGAGTGTCACTGGTTATAAAATTGGTGACCGGGTTTCGGCCGAGGGTCATATCGTGTGTGGCCACTGCCGTAATTGCCGCGCTGGCCGCCAGCACTTATGCCCGAATACGATTGGTATTGGTGTAAATCGAACCGGTGCATTCGCTGAATATATCGCGATGCCCGCCTCTAATTTATGGCCAATTCCCGATGGCATTTCTTCGGAGCTGGCATCTTTTTTCGATCCGTATGGCAATGCCGCCCATTGCGCATTGGAATTTGATGTTATTGGCGAAGATGTCCTGATTACCGGCGCCGGCCCGATCGGTATTATTGCCGCCGGTATTTGTAAACATATTGGTGCCCGCAATGTAGTAGTCACTGACGTTAATGACTACCGCTTGAAGCTAGCGGCCGATATGGGCGCAACACGGGTCGTGAATGTATCCAAACAGTCATTGAAAGACGTGATGAAAGACTTGCATATGGAAGGCTTTGATGTCGCTCTTGAAATGAGCGGCAATCCGCAAGCTTTCAACGACATGCTTGATTGCATGTATCACGGAGGTAAAGTCGCACTGCTGGGTATTTTGCCGAAAGGCGCCGGTATTGATTGGGACAAGGTGATTTTCAAGGGCCTTACCATGCACGGCATTTACGGCCGCAAGATGTATGAAACCTGGTACAAGATGACGCAAATGGTGCTAACAGGATTTCCCTTACAGAAAGTCCTCACCCATCAAATTCATATCGATGATTTTCAAAAAGGTTTTGAATTGATGGAATCGGGTCAATGCGGAAAAGTGGTTTGTAGCTGGAATTGATTTTGTACCAGTCAATGGGCAATAAAAAAACGGGGCCGAAGCCCCGTTTTTTATTTGAAAATATGAATCAACCGCCAATCGAAAAAGCCAATACAAATTGATCCGAGACTTTGCCACTAATATTGGTATCGTAATAATTTAAGCCGATATTGACGGGGCCAAAGTCACGGTTCACACCCAATGTCCAGTCAGTGTAATCGGTGAAACTATCAAAGTTAGTGTGTGCAAGACCGGCCGTTAGGTTCACGCCATTACCCACTTCCCAACTGCCTGCAACACCAAAATACACTTGTTTTTCACTGCTGACAGCAAAATAGTTATTGGTATAGCCGAGAGTGAAAGTTAGCATTTCCTTGTAGCTGATCGAACTAATTAACTCGTTGTAATTCAGATCAACGCCGGTATTGTTGCCCAAATAATTGTAGCGCAACAGTTTAACGTCGCCGCTCCAGTCATCACTGAAATTAGTGCCATAACCAACATAAAGATCGACTTCAACATCGGTTCCTAATACTGTGCCAAAGTCGACATTGGAACCCCAGCCACCCACGTAGAAACCGGAGTCGCCAAATTTATAATCCAAGCCACCCTGTAGTGCAGGAGCAAAATCGTTTTGAGTAACGCCCCGAAACACATAATCACTCACCAAGGAAAGATTAAAACTTAAATTTGATTCACTTTCTTCAGAAGCCATCGCTTTTTCTTCAGCGGGCGCTGCTTCGGCAGCCATTGTTTCTTCGGCAACTGGGGCAGCATCTTGAGCAAAGGCAAAAGTCGGTAACGCAAACAATGCAGCGGCTAGAGCGAGGGAAAGCTTGTTGGTCATGATGAACTCCTGTTTTTATGATAATGACTTGTGTTGGGCTGGGCCTGTGGATCAGCATCGCCGCAATTCCCGGTGCTCAAGAACACGGCTAGCAATATATTAACCGTTGTTTTCCATATATATAGATACGCTGCCGTATATTTACTCTAAATATCGGGTAAAAACTTGTAAAAATGTGATTTGCTAGAACAAATAAGGACCGATAATGTCGCCCACCCCTCACATAATCGATGAACTCCCATGAACCAGCCTGCTATTGCGCATTATTCGGAAGAACTCAAACAAATTCGTGAGCAGGGCCTGTTCAAGTCGGAACGTATCATTACCAGCCCGCAATCGTCCGAAATTCAGCTTGCCGATGGTCGAAAAGTGTTGAACTTCTGTGCCAATAACTATCTTGGCCTAGCCGATCATCCCGAAATCATTCAAGCAGCGAAAGATGCGCTGGACAGCCATGGCTTCGGCATGGCTTCGGTGCGTTTTATCTGCGGCACTCAGGATTTACACAAACAGCTCGAACAAAAAATTGCCACTTTTTTTGGCACCGAAGACAGCATTTTGTACGCCGCTTGTTTTGATGCCAATGGTGGCTTGTTCGAACCTTTATTGACCGAACAAGACGCCATTATTTCCGACGCGCTTAATCACGCATCGATTATTGACGGCGTGCGTTTATGCAAGGCCCAGCGTTTCCGCTATGCCAACTGCGACATGAATGATTTGGAAGCGCAGCTAAAAGCCGCCGATGCTGCTGGTTGTCGCATCAAGATGATCACCACCGACGGCGTGTTTTCGATGGATGGTTTTATCGCGCCACTGGATGAAATTTGTGCACTGGCAAAAAAATATGGCGCGTTGGTGCATATTGACGAATGCCATGCCACCGGATTTCTGGGCGAACACGGCAAAGGCTCGGCCGAAGTGAAAGGCGTGCTGAATCAAATCGATATTATTACCGGCACACTCGGCAAAGCGATGGGTGGCGCACTTGGCGGTTTCACCACGGCAAAAAAAGAAGTGATCGAATTATTGCGCCAACGCTCGCGGCCTTATTTATTCTCCAATTCCTTACCACCGCATGTTGTGGCCGCCGGTATCAAGGCATTCGATATGCTGGCCAGTGCCGGTGAATTGCGCACACGCTTGCAGGAAAACACGTGTTATTTCCGTGAACAAATGACCGCGGCCGGTTTTGATTTAAAATCGGGTGATCATCCTATCGTTCCAGTCATGTTGTATGAAGCCCCGCTGGCACAAAAATTTGCCGGACAATTACTGGAAGAAAGCGTTTATGTCACCGGTTTTTTCTTTCCTGTGGTTGCAAAAGGTCAGGCCCGTATCCGCACGCAAATGAGCGCAGCGCATACCCGTGAGCAATTAGACCTTACGATTGCGGCATTTATTAAAGTGGGCAAAAACCTTGGGGTTGTCTAACCCCTAGCCTTCCCGTGGGAGCGCCCGTAAGGCGCGAAGAATCTGCGACAGTGCTTAATCTTGCCTTGTTTTGCTATTACGCAGGAGGCCGCGTGCGGGCGACAGATTCGCAATATCAAAGACAGAACATGCGTATTGCTCGTCGCCCGCAAGCGGCCTCCTACTGAAATATATCGTCTCACTGTTACCCGCATGCGGGCTCCTGCGGTGGGCAATGCCCACCCTACAAAATCACTTCGTTTTTATTCAGAAAACGCCAAGCACCCTTCGCTAATTCGCCAAGCTTCAAATCACCAATTTGAACCCGAATCAATCGTAATACATCGAAATTCATCGCTGCGAGAATTTTTCGTATCTGCCGGTTTTTTCCTTCATCCAGAATTATTTCCAGCCAGGCATTTTTTTCGCCTTCGCGTAATATCGATACTTGTTTCATGGCATGGAGCTCGCCTTCAATAGCAATGCCCTCTCGCATTTTTTTCAAATGATCGGCATTGGGAACGCCATTAATTTGCACATGATAGATTTTATGTAGGCCCGCTTCTGGCGAGGTGATCTGCGCGGCCCATGCGGTATCGTTAGTAAACAACAGCAGGCCTTCGCTGGCTTTATCCAAACGACCCACGGGGGCCAGCCATGGCAAGCGGGCATTATCAAAACAGCGATAGACCGTGTCGCGACCTTTCTCGTCGTTCGTGCTTGTTACTAAACCGCGCGGTTTATTTAATGCTAGATAAATACTTTCAGCCGAACTATCGGCCAGACCTGTGACCGTCACCTTGTCACGATCTAGCACAACCGGAAACTCCGGGTCGCGCACTACGCGGCCATTAATAGACACTAGGCCCTCGCGAACCCACGCCGCTGCCTGCGTTCGCGACGCCAAGCCCTGCTTAGACAAGACTCTTGCTACGCCATAGCGCTTGTGGGGGATTTCTTTCATGACCATAGGATGACGTATGGCCATGAATTTCGCTACGCTTAGGTTTTTTGAGGATGCCATATGCCAACATATCCAGACAATTGCATCCGAGCGTTCAAGCTATCTCGTATCTATCGCAAGACAATATTAAAAGCATTCAGCAAAATCACTCTACAATGCAATACAGCGTGAAACTTAGATGAAGCTTGGCGTCGATTCACTCCTCAATCACTGTTGCTGCGGCAGAATAAATTATGATTTCTACTTCTGAAGAACCTGCCCAACGATCGTTTATTCGTCGCAGCCTTGTTGCGTTTATCCGTTGGTTCGATACCTCGGCGAATGTTGAAAGCGGTGATGCTGAACTCAATGCGATTGATTGGCTGCGTGTACTTCCTTTTATTGCCATGCATCTGGCCTGCTTTGCCGTGTTGTGGGTCGGATTTTCCTGGTTTGCCTTATGGGTAGCGCTGGGCTTATATGCGGTTCGCATGTTCGCTATTACTGGTTTTTATCACCGTTACTTTTCGCATAAAGCATTTCGCACATCGCGGCCCATACAATTTATATTTGCGATGATAGGTGCCGCCAGTGTGCAGCGCGGGCCTTTATGGTGGGCCGCCCACCACCGCCACCATCATCGTCATGCCGACACCGAACAGGACATGCACTCGCCGCGCCACGGTTTTTTTCGCAGCCATGTGGGTTGGTTTTTGACCAAGCGCGGGTTTGCTACCAATTTTAGTAATATTCCGGATCTGGCCAAGTTCCCTGAGCTCAAATATCTGGATCGCTTTGATATTGTGGTGCCTATTGTGTTGGCCGTGAGTTTATTTTCTTTGGGCGCTTGGCTGAAAATAGCGGCACCGCAATTACACACCAGTGGCCCGCAATTATTGGTCTGGGGCTTTTTTATATCGACCATTGTTTTATTCCACGCCACGGTGACCATTAATTCGCTTGCTCATCGCTGGGGAACGCGCCGCTATAACACCAATGACGACAGTCGCAATAATGCTTTCCTGGCTTTGATTACCTTCGGCGAAGGTTGGCATAATAATCACCACCACTTTCCAGGCTCTGCGAGTCAGGGCTTCAAGTGGTGGGAGTTGGATATGACCTACCTCGCCCTGAAAACCATGTCGGTTTTTGGTCTGGTTTGGGATTTGAAAGTGGTACCGCCACAACTTAAACGCAACACTATCGAAGCATCATGAAAATTGCAGTTATCGGTAGCGGCATCGCCGGTATGGGTTGCGCGTATTTATTGTCGCGCCAGCACGAAGTGGTTCTGTATGAAAAAGAGAGTCGTCTCGGCGGCCACACCCATACCCATGCAGTGCGACAGGGAAATCAGGATTATCAAATCGATACCGGATTTATCGTATTCAATCCTGCCAATTACCCATTGCTCAGCCGATTATTTAGTGAATTAAAAGTAGCTTCGCAAAAAACCGAGATGGGGTTTTCGGTACAAAACGCGGCGACCGGGCTTGAATACAACGCCACCAATTTGAATGCGATGTTCTGTCAGCGGCGTAATCTGGTTTCACCGAAATTCATTCGCATGACACGTGATATTTTACGTTTCTATCGTGAATGCCCACGCTTGCTAAATTTAATCGATGATGGCCCGACACTGGGCGATTATCTGGCAGATAATCACTACTCGAAATTATTTATTGAAGACCATATTATTCCCATGGCCTGTGCCTTATGGTCCTCGCCCTCGGATACCATCGCAAAATTTCCGGCAAAATATTTGGTGCAGTTCATGCACAACCACCATATGTTACAGGTCAATGAACGGCCCGAATGGCGGGTAGTGCAAGGTGGTTCAAGTAGCTATATTCGTTCGCTCGAAAAAGCCTGGGCGGTGGATGTGCGTTTGAATGCCGGCGTTCAAAGCGTTACTCGTATGGGTAAGCAAGTGCAGATTAAGACTGCAAACGGTGATGACAATTTTGACCAAGTGGTATTCGCCTGCCACAGCGACCAAGCGCTGGCATTGCTGGCAGATGCCCAAGCGCTCGAGCGCGAAATTCTGGGTGATCTTCTGTATCAGGAAAATGAAACCGTATTGCATACCGACGCCAGTATTTTGCCGCGCAATAAAAAGGCCTGGGCAGCCTGGAATGCCTATATTCCGGCTGCAAAAACCGAAGCGTGTACCGTGAGTTACTGCATGAATATTTTGCAATCGGTGCAATCGCCCGAGCCTTTTGTAGTGAGCTTGAACCGCACTGCCGATATTGCGCCCGACAAGATTATTTCGAAGATGCGGTACCAACATCCGATGTACACTCATGCCAGCGTTAAAGCGAAGGCTCGCCGACATGAAATCAATGGTAAAAACAACACCTGGTTTGCCGGTGCCTACTGGGGCTTTGGTTTCCATGAAGATGGTTTACGCAGTGGCGTTGAAGTGGCGCGAGAACTCGGTATTGTCTGGTGAGTGAGCATTTCGCCAGCGCTATTTATGAAGGTCGCATTCGTCATCGGCGCTATGCGGTTAGGCCGCATGATTTTGAATATCGTATTTACCAGCTGTACCTGGATTTGGCCGAACTTGATCGTGTCTTTAAAAATCGCTGGTTGTGGTCTTTCAATAAACTAAATCTGGCCTGCGTTTTGCGTCGTGATTATTATGGCGATGCCAAAATCACTATTGAACAAGCTGTACGTGATCGCGTTCAGGCTGAAACCGGAACGCGGCCAACCGGCCCTATTCGCCTGCTTACTCACGGCCGTTATTTTGGCTTCACCATGAATCCTGTCAGTTTTTATTACGGCTTTAAAGACGATGGCGAAACCCTGGATTGGGTGCTGGCCGAAATAACCAATACGCCCTGGGGCGAGCGCCATGCGTATTTTTTGCCGATAAGCCAAGCGACTGCAAAAGCAAAAACCTGGCATTGGGATTTCACAAAATCCTTTCATGTCTCGCCGTTTTTACCGATGGACAGAAATTATCATTGGGCCTTTGAATCTCCCGGCGACAGCTTGCGCATTCATATGGATGTGATGCAGGAAAACATCCGTGATTTCGATGCTACTTTAGTGCTGCAGCGCAAACCAATGAATGCAAACACGCTGGCTTCATGCCTTTTGCGGTATCCCTTAGTTACCTTCAAAACCGCGCTGGCAATTTACTGGCAGGCGATGAGGTTATGGATCAAGCGGATTCCGTTTTATCCACACCCGAAAATATCAACGTAAGAGCCTGGAGTTTTACATGAGCAGTCCGGTCGAATCATTAACGAGTGACATTAACGCTACCGAATCTTTCGGTATCGTGACTCGTTTTTTACGCCAGAAAATTCTTGGCCAACTTTCGCAAATAAAAGGCGGGCGAATTCATCTGCATGATGGTCTGGGTAGCCAAACCCTAGGTAACGATGACTCAACAAGTGGAATTCATGTTCGCCTGAATATTCGCAGTCCGGAGTTTTATCGCCAAGTTGCATTGAATGGTTCGGTCGGTGCTGGTGAATCCTATATGGACAATCTGTGGCATTGCGATGACTTGGTAGGCCTGATTCGATTGCTGGTGATCAATCGCGATTTGCTAGACAGCATGGAATCGGGCACCGCAAAAATCGGTGGCTGGTTAATGAAAGCTGCGCATGCATTTACCCGTAATACCCGCACCGGTAGCAAAAAAAATATTGCGGCGCATTATGATTTAGGTAATGATTTATTCAAGCTGTTCCTTTGCAATAACCTGATGTACTCATCGGCTATTTTTACCAACGCTGAAGACACATTGGAAGTGGCGTCTGATCGCAAGCTTGAACGTATCTGTCAAAAGTTGGATTTGAAATCCACTGACCATCTAATCGAGATCGGTACTGGCTGGGGCGGTATGGCACTTTTTGCTGCAAAAAATTACGGCTGCAAAGTCACCACCACCACCATTTCAAAAGAACAGCATGCGCTTGCCAGCCAGCGTATTAGCGAAGCGGGCCTGAGTGACCGCGTAACTTTGTTATTGCAAGATTATCGCGACCTTGAAGGCAGCTACGATAAATTAGTGTCTATCGAAATGATTGAAGCCATTGGCCATCAATATCTCGATACTTATATGGCGAAATGCACGTCGCTGCTCAAGCCCGACGGACTGGCTCTCATTCAGGCGATCACCATCGAAGACCATCGTTACCAACAAGCTCTGCATTCGGTTGATTTTATCAAGCGTTATATTTTCCCCGGCAGTTTTATTCCCTGTGTGAATGCGATGGTGAATGCGGCGGCACAATCGGGGCCACTGCGCCTGCTTAATCTGGAAGACATCGGGCCGAGCTACGCCCGCACCCTGCATGAGTGGCGTCGTCGTTTCATGAGCCAACTCGACCAGGTTCGTTTGCTCGGCTATGACGATCGCTTCATCAAGATGTGGGAATTCTATTTAGCCTATTGCGAAGGCGCTTTCATCGAACGCTCGATTAGTGACGTGCATTTATTGTTTGCCCGCTCGGAAAATAAGCGCCCAGAATTTTTACCTTCAGCGATACCAGCACAATGAAGTTACCTTGGTTAAAAATTGCCAATGCCTTGGGTTATCAGGCCGTGTGGTTCGCTACTTTGATAAGTGTGAGTAAAGGTAATTTCTGGTTTGGTTTTTTAAGTAGCGTGGTGTTTGCCGTTTTAATGCTTTGCTTTGGCGGCAATACGAAACACGACTTCCGAGTAGCTACCATCGGTTTGATTCTCGGTGTTTCCATTGATACTTTATTTGCTAGCAGCGGTTGGATTGAATATGCGCAAGCCTGGTCATCGATTAACATTGCACCGCTTTGGATCATTGCGCTTTGGCTGTCATTCTCTTTCACGCTAAATCATTCAATGTCATTTCTTCGCAAAAATTATTTAATGGCGGCAGTTTTTGGCTTTGTTGGTGGCCCGCTGGCTTATTGGTGCGCCGATCGCGTCTTTGATGTGATCAGCTATGGCACAAGCACCGGCCTGGTGATGTTAGCTCTCGGAGTATGCTGGGGCCTTGTGATTCCCGCTATTTTCTATATTGATAAGCGCATATCGATGCACGACAAGATTGAAAAGGCAGTGGCCTGATGCTCACGGTGCTACTTCACGTATGGTTGATGTCGGCGGGCGTTATGACGGTCGCGTGGTACTTTTCTATGCGCGTCAAGAATGTGGGCTACGTCGATGTAGTCTGGGCCGGGTTAATGGCCGCTGCCGCCGTTGCCGTGAGCATTGAAGGCGATGGCTCGGATTTGCCAAGAGCGCTGGTCGCGTTTCTAGGCGGCATCTGGGGCGCGCGACTTTGTATCCATTTATTGAAACGCGTTATGCATGAACCAGAAGACGGTCGCTATCAAGCATTGCGCGCGACCTGGAATGGCAGCCCGGCAAAGTTTTTTCTGTTCTTCCAAATGCAGGCCGTGATCGTTGTCTTGTTTTCGATTCCTTTTTACGCGGCGGCTTCTCGCCATGCCGGTGAAATTAGCGCTTGGACGCTCGCTGCCATTGCCACCTGGATAATCAGTGTGTTCGGTGAATATTTAGCCGATCAACAACTGGCAAAATTTCGTGCTGATCCCAATAACAAGGGTAAAACCTGTCGTACCGGTTTGTGGGCCTATTCGCGGCATCCAAATTATTTTTTTGAATGGCTGCATTGGTTTACCTATGTATTTCTGGCAATCCATAGTGAGTACTTTTGGTATAGCCTGGTCGGACCGGTTGTTATGCTGGCTTTTTTGTATCGCGTCAGCGGAATACCTTGGACCGAAACACAGGCATTGCGTAGTCGTGGCGACGACTACCGTCGTTATCAAAACGAAGTGAGTGCCTTTATTCCATGGTTGCCACGCAAATCAAACCCAACACCTACAAACAATAATTAATCTGCCCGAGTATTTGAATGTCTCTTATCGACCTTTGTGAAAACGGACTTGTTCCCGATGCTTTAACCCGTTACGGTATTCGCCAATTATGCCAGCAGCGTTTGATTGATGAAAATGTGCAGGACATTGAAAAGGCTGACTTGCGTTTTCGCACCATGCTTGATGATCTAAGAAAAAGTCCGATCGCCATTGAAACCGCTGCGGCTAACGAACAGCATTACGAAGTCCCGACACGCTTTTTCCAACTGTGCTTAGGCAAGCGCCTGAAGTATTCGTCCTGCTTTTATAAAACCGGCAATGAAACTTTGGACGAAGCAGAAGTCGCAATGCTCAGTCTGTATTCCGAGCGCGCAGAACTGGCCGACGGGCAGCACATCCTCGAGCTTGGTTGTGGCTGGGGTTCCTTAACTTTATGGATGGCTGAAAAATATCCGAATGCCAGTATCACCGCCGTTTCAAACTCGGCGACCCAAAGAATGCATATCGAA
>JAYSXB010000095.1:0-12483 GCA_043717775.1 Arenimonas sp. | reverse complement strand
TGCCGACCAGCCGACGACGGCGACCACGACGATGAGGAGCAGGACGGGAAGAGATTTCGACATTGCGGCACGGGATGGAATCGCACAGAACTACCTCATGGAACCAACCGAAAACAAGGGTCCCGAACTTCCGCCGCCAACTCCCGAGCCGCCAACTCCCGGAGTCCCACCTGCCCCGCTGCCTCCTGCCGCACCGTCAGGCGCAGAAGAGCGAACATGGGCCATGATCGCCCACCTCTCCGCACTGGTCGTGCTGCTCAGCGTTCCAAGCGCACTCGGACCACTCGTTGTCTGGCTCATCAAGAAAGACACGATGCCATTTGTTGCAAGCCAGGCGAAGGAAGCTCTGAACTTCAATATTATGGTGTCGGCGATTTTTTTGATCTTGTTAATTCTGACTATCGTTACGCTGGGCATTGGCGCACTACTGACCGTGCCGGTAATGTTGATTGTTGGTGTTGGCGCGCTTATTTTCACCATTATTGCGGCAATGAAGGCCAAAGATGGAATAGATTATCGTTATCCATTCAATATTCGGATCATCAAATAAGCTAAATTTACCTATGAAAAAAGCCCGGTTCGCCGGGCTTTTTTTATTGCGTGCGATTTACCGCAAAATCAGCAATATGTTTCAAGGCCGACGTGTCTCGTTGCAGTGATAACAAACTTGCCTGCATCTTTTCCGAATACGCGTGCAGTAATAATTTGGCTTCGTCCATGCCGAGCAACTGCGGGTAAGTCGATTTGTTTTGCTGGGCATCCTTACCGGCAGTTTTACCCAGCTGCTCGGAGCTGGCTTCAATATCCAGAATATCGTCGCGTATTTGAAACGCCATTCCAAGGGCATGCGCAAATTGGTCCAAGGCTTGCAGCTCGGCACTGTTTGCGTTGCCGATTAAAGCGCCCATGCGAACGCTGGCACGGATTAAAGCGCCGGTCTTCAACGCATGCAGGGTTTCGAGCTCATTCAAACTCAGCGTTTGATTGGTAGCGTCCATATCCATTTGCTGGCCACCACACATGCCGGCCGCACTAGAGGCCTGGGCCAAACAGTGCAGTAACGCAACCCGCACGCTGTCGCTGGTTTTTGTCTGTACTAAATTCAAATAAGCCTGAGTTTGCAAAGCATCGCCAGCGAGTATTGCAGTGGCTTCATCAAAAGCAATATGCAGCGTCGGTTTACCGCGGCGGACATCGTCATTGTCCATCGCCGGTAAGTCGTCATGAATTAGCGAGTAGGCATGCGTCATTTCAACCGCAGCAGCAGCACAATTGAGTGCCTCTTCGGAAGCACTGAATAAGGAGCCACTGGCATATACCAGACAGGCTCGAATACGTTTGCCACCACCCAGACTTGCATAGCGCATGGCTTGGTGCAGACGTATCGGTGCAGTATTTTCAGAAGGTAGTGCAGCGTCTAAAACAATTTCAATTCGCTCGCGCCACTTCTGCAAATCGTTCTCAGCTTCCATCGGAATTAAAATCCGACGCAGTTTCGGGTTTTTCCGGATTACTCAATAATCGCACACGCAATTCAGCTTGTTCCAATTCGGTTTGGCATTGACGATAAAGACCCACGCCGCGCTCATAAGCGGCCAATGAATCATCAAGACTTAAATCGCCTTTTTCCATTTTCTGCACGAGGGCTTCGAGCTCATCGAGTGAGCGCTCAAAGGGAACGGAAGCCGGAGTGCTGTCGGTTTTTTTGGTAGCCATGGCATTAGTCTGATGTCTTCGAGCCAAACGGTCAAACCCCGCAACCTTTTATCCACGCAGGGGCGCACCCCACATACGCAGGAGGCCGCTTGCGGGCGACGTATATTTTCGTAGGAGCGTCCTTTAGGCGCGAATAGTCTGCTGCAATGTTCGAAGTCGCTAAACTCCCGACAAAAGCATTTCTAAGTACCGGAGATTTTTATATTTCAAATTACCGATGCGTAGGAGCGTCCTTTAGGCGCGAATAGTCTGCTGCAATGTTTGAAGTCGCTGAACTCCCGACAAAAGCATTTCTAAGCACCGGAGATTTTATATTTCAAATTACCGTTACGTAGGAGCGTCCTTTAGGCGCGAATGACCTTGCCAGATTTATCGTACCTAAAGGACGCTCCTACGCGTTTAAACCTTGCGTGAAAACCGGATGCTATTCGATTTGCAAAAAGCTTCAAAACGCGCCGAAAACAATACATCGCCGACAACAAGGCATTCGCCCGAGACGGTCAACAACAGCGGCAATCGGCTTCTTTCCCACGGCGGTATGCCTAATTCCTGTAGGCAGTTCTTGAGGCATGAATGTTGCTCGCGATTTTTAAGCAGAATTTTTTCGCCACCTTGGCGAAAGCCAACCACTAAATCGCCACCAAAATGATTCTGAATAAGCGCCGCCAGCGAAGCCTGATGTTGCTCGGTTACAAAGCCCCACACGTTGCCATTAGGCAAGGTAAATGGCAATGCATCGGCCCAGAAATAATGCCAGTCGTTTGGCATTTCAACAGGTGTTTTCATTAAATACAAACAATCGCGCCAGCGCATTATTTGAGTGCCCGACCATTGCACCTGCGCAGCGGTATCGGAGCTTGCCGCAAGAAGTGCCTGCTCGATTTCCAGTAAAATAGTGGCAGGCAGCGGAGGCGTGTTTAATGATTCGATCCATGCCCGAAGAATTTGCGCGCGCCAGGCTTTTGAATATTGCATCAAGCCGCTCACGGTGATTGCGCATTCATCAACACCTTGCACCATGGCAAGAAAAATCGTGCTTTGTTCGCGCAGGCATTGATGTTCTTCAGCGAGTAATTCCGCACTACGCGATAAAGCAGCGATTGCCTGCGGCCAGCGCCGTTCAAGCAAGGGCATGATTTCCAGGCGCAAATAATTTCGGTCAAAATCGGTTTTGTTATTAGATGGATCTTCAATCCATTCTAGTTTTTCGCTTTCGGCATAGGCCTGCAATTGGGCTTTTGAAACCGAGAGCAAAGGGCGGCTTTGTTTGAAGCCATGCGCTGAACTGTTAGCCCGCATTGCTGCCAATCCTTGACTACCCGAACCGCGCAATAAACGCAGTAAAACCGTTTCAGCCTGATCTTGAAGATGATGCGCAGTAAGCAAAACTTCGTCAGCTTGAATATAGTTTGCAATGGCGAGATAGCGAGCGCTGCGGGCAGCAGCTTCAATACCTTTGCCGGTATTGTTTTTCACATCGACTTTGATAACGTCGATTTTAATATCGAGTGCATTACAAAATTTGACACATTGTGCAGCCCAGATATCGGCGTCCGCATGCAAGCCATGGTTAATATGAATGGCGCGAAGATCAATGCCGGGTAGTTTCGAAATGGCATGCAGTAACACGCTCGAATCCAGGCCGCCGCTGTAGGCACATAGATATTTTTTATGCTGCAATGTTTCTAATTGCGTATGCACAATAGTCAGCAATGGCGTTTTACTTATTTCCACACGCTGGCTTGCTGATCAAAATTTTTGGAGCTTTGTTTGACAACGCAGAAACGTTGGCCCGTGGGTGCTTGCATTACCCACCAGGAATTGATTTGCCTGACGCGTGTTGCACCCAGTTTTTCCAGGCGCGTTACTTCGGCTTCAATATTATCGGTTTCAATATCCAAGTGCATGCGTGACTCATGAGTCACTTTCTGAACTTCAATATGCAAGTTTTCGGTTGGGTCAAGCAGACGAACATATTTTTCGCCTTCTTCAGCAGGAAGTTTTTTTACTTTCATGCCGAGTGCACCGCCCCAGAAATCCGCCGCGCTATTTACGTCATCGGTTTGGCAATCAATGACGAAGCCGCAGAGTTTGCTTTTGTGCATAAATAATCAAGCCTTGAAAACAGAATAAATTAACCGTAGCCCGGGTCACGCTCCACCGACCCGGGATTGCCAAATATTCTTACGATTTTTAAATTTAAATATCAAAAAAATTGCAAATCAAAACTTTGTCGTCAACTTTCCCGGGTCGGTGGAGCGTGACCCGGGCTACGCCGCTTCAAATGCGCCGTAGCTACGTAATCGTTTATAACGATTTTCAAGCAAAGTAGGAATATCGTTTTTCTCGAGTTCGACTAATTCGCTCAAGATAGTTTCTTTTAGTGTTGCGGCCATCGCCGTTGGATCACGATGCGCGCCGCCCAAGGGTTCGGGAATAATCCGGTCGATTAAATTGTGTTCAAACAAACGGTTGGCGGTAATGCCCATCGCTTCGGCGGCATCGCGGGCTTTGTCTGCGCTTTTCCACAAAATGGAGGCGCAACCTTCTGGCGTAATCACCGAATAGGTGCTGTATTCCAGCATCAAGGTTCTATCGCCAACACCAATGGCCAAGGCACCGCCGGAACCGCCTTCGCCGATTACCGTACAAATAATGGGGACTTTTAATTCGGCCATTTCCAGAAGATTTCTTGCAATGGCTTCCGACTGTCCGCGCTCTTCCGCACCAATGCCGGGGTAGGCGCCCATGGTGTCGATGAAGGTAAATAAAGGCAGTTGAAAACGCTCCGCCATTTTCATCAGGCGCAATGCCTTGCGATAACCTTCGGGGCGCGGCATGCCGAAATTACGTTTGATTTTTTCCTTGGTATCTCGGCCTTTTTGCTGGCCGATCACCATAAATGCGCGACCATTGATGCGAGCTAAACCGCCGACAATCGCGGCGTCATCGGCATAGGCACGATCACCGGCGAGCTCATGAAATTCATCGCAAATTAAACCCAGATAATCCAGCGTATATGGCCGCAACGGATGCCGCGCCAATTGCGAAATTTGCCAGGGCGTTAATGCCTTGAAAATTTCGGCAGTACGCACTTTGAGTTTTTCTTGCAAACCTTTGACTTCGGTTTCAACATTCACCGCAGGCCCGGTACTCGCACGCCGCAGCTCCTGAATTTTGGATTCGAGATCGGCGATAGGTTGTTCAAAGTCGAGAAAGTTGGGATTCATGGGCTGCTTGATAGTCTTGTTTGTGATGATTCTAGCGGCTTATGGGCTGCGCCACTAGCCCGCGTAGGAGCGCCTTTAGGCGCGAGCGATTCTTGCGCGCAGAGCCGGTCGCGCCTAAAGGCGCTCCTACGGGTCAATTAACCGCTAACCAAGGTTTGTGCAACGTAAGCGCAACATTGCTGATACCGGGCAGGGCGCGCAAGGACGAAATTAATTCCGGCTCGCTGCGTACCGAATTGGGGCCATTTAAATCAAGTGCGCCCTGGCTGGTATGAGTACGTAATTCCATACGCAGCGGTGTGCCGCCGGGTCGGTAAGCCGACATGATTTGTTGCATGCCTTCCCAGGTGCCGGTTTGGCGCAAATCGGCAGTAATGGAAAGTCGGCGTCCTTGTTGCGAGCATAATGTTTTGAAATCCCAACATTGTTTTGCGCGCAATGACATGCCACCGGAAAAATGATCTTCCGATAAACCACCATCAATCACTAGAATACGATCGCGGGTAGCAAGTGCACCAAATTGCTGGAATGCTTCGCGGAAAAATGTGACTTCAAGCTGGCCATGACCATCTTCAATTTGCACGATCGCCATATTCTCGCCACGACGGCGCACGCTCGTTACCAAGCCTGCAACGACCATCGGCGCATCGCCGCGATGATTTTTTTTCTCACTCCAAATTTTTTCGCATTGACTTAAATCAAAACCAATCAGGTTTTGTAATTCACTGCGCCAAGGGTCAAGTGGATGTCCGCTTAAATAATGCCCGAGGGTGTCGCGCTCGCCATTGAGTTTTTGTTCCAGTGGCCAGTCGTTGACTTGCACCAGTTCAATATGAATTTCCGGCACAGCACTTGCACCACCGAACAGCGAGCTTTGCCCGGCATCACGTTCGCGTGCGAGTTGTTCGGTGGCGCGGATAACTTCCGGTAATTGCAGCATCAAGCTGGCGCGATTACTGCCCAGCGAGTCCATACCGCCTGCGTGAATCAAGGCTTCAAGCACACGACGATTAAGTTTGCTCGAATCCACCCGTTTGCAGAAATCCAGCAAGTCTTTAAATTCACCATCGCGTTGGCGTGATTCATAAATCGCTTCGCAGGCGCCACGACCAACGCCTTTTACTGCGCCCAAACCATAGCGAACCGTTTTGGCGTCAAGTGCATAAAACATATAGCCCGAAGCATTCACATCGGGCGCTTTCACTACCAGTTTTAATGCGCGGGCTTCTTCCAGAAAGTTGACGACTTTCTCGGTGTTATCCATATCCGATGACAATACCGCCGCCATAAATTCAGCCGGATAATGGGTTTTCAGCCAAGCTGTTTGATAGGCGACTAAGGCATAAGCGGCCGAATGCGATTTATTGAAGCCATACTCGGCAAATTTTTCCATTAAATCGAAAATCGACGTTGCCACTTTTGCATCGACATTCAACGCAGCTGCACCGTCTTCAAATTTGGCGCGTTCTTTCGCCATTTCTTCGGGCTTTTTCTTGCCCATCGCGCGCCGTAATAAATCGGCGCCACCGAGCGAATAACCGGCCAGTACCTGGGCGATTTGCATCACCTGTTCCTGATACACGATTACGCCATAAGTAGGGGCGAGCACCTGTTCAAGCGAGGGATGCGGATAACGCACCACCGCAGTGCCGTGTTTACGATCGACCCAGTCTTTATCCATGCCTGAGCCCAGCGGGCCGGGCCGGAATAAAGCAGCGAGCGCGATAATATCTTCAAAGCGATCGGGTCTTGCGCGCTTCAATAATTCGCGCATACCGCGTGATTCAAACTGGAATACCGCAACGGTTTCGCCTTTTGCAAACAGCTGATAAGTGCGTTCGTCATCCAGCGCCAGCGCAGTAATATCGAGCGCTGCTTCGCCTGCGACTTTGCGGCCAATATTAATCGCTTTAACCGCCCAATCAATGATGGTTAGCGTACGCAAACCCAAAAAGTCGAACTTCACCAGACCAATGGCTTCAACATCGTCTTTGTCAAATTGCGTCACGATGCTTTTTGCAGTTTCACCCTTGCCAACATGCTCGGCAAATAACGGCGAGAAATCGGTGAGCGGCGAGGGCGCAATCACCACGCCACCGGCATGCTTACCGGCATTGCGGGTTAAGTCTTCCAGTTTTAATGCAAGATCGAGTAAGTCTTTTACATCGTCTTCGCTGCGGTAGCGCTGAATTAATTCTTCTGATTTCAGTTCGGAATTTTTCTGTGATGCTTCCGATGTGCCCAGCGCATCGGATAAACAAATGCCGAGAGTCAAAGGAATAAGTTTTGCGATGCCATCGACCAGGCCATAAGGAAAACCCAGCACACGACCACAGTCACGCACTGCCGCTTTTGCCGTCATGGTGCCGTAGGTAATAATTTGACTGACGCGGTCGCGACCATATTTTCTGGCGACGTAATCAATGACTTCGTCACGGCGGTCCATGCAGAAATCGATATCGAAATCGGGCATCGACACCCGTTCCGGATTCAAAAAGCGCTCGAACAACAAATCATACGGAATCGGGTCAAGGTCGGTAATGCCCAACGCCCAAGCCACCAGCGAGCCAGCACCGGAACCACGACCCGGGCCGACAGGAATATCATTTTCTTTCGACCAATTAATAAAATCGGCAACGATCAGAAAGTAGCCGGGAAAGCCCATCGAAATAATAACGCCGAGTTCAATGTCGAGTCGTTGTTCGTAATCGACAGCGGTGTGGCCATTGGCCGGTGCATTTTTATCGAGCCGCTTTTTCAGACCTTGATGCGATGTTTCGCGAATCCAGCTATCTAAAGTATGGCCGTCGGGCACCGGGAACTGCGGCAAATAATACGTGCCCAGATTCAATTCGTAATTGCAACGCTTTGCCAGTTCGACGGTATTTTGCAGCGCTTCCGGAATATCGGAAAACAGCTCCTGCATTTCTTCCGGCGATTTCAGGTATTGCTCAGCACTGTAATCGCGCGGGCGTTTCGGGTCATCGAGAACACGGCCACTGCTAATACAGACGCGGGCTTCATGCGCAGAAAAATCTTCGTGCTCCAGAAAACGCACATCATTGCTGGCGAGCAAAGGCAGATCGTATTCGGCGGCCAAGGCAACAGCTGCCGTGTTGAAATCTTGTTCACCGTCGCGATTGGTGCGGGTAATTTCAAGATACAAACGATCCTGAAATAAGCGCTTCCAGTCAGACAGTGTATGTTTAACGTGCTCGGTTTTTCCGCTGGCAAGTTGCTGCCCAAGCAGGCTGTCGCGCCCGACAATCAGAATTAAACCGGCATTATCTTTTTGCAGCCAATCGCTTTGTATCGAAACAAAATCGCCACGGTGACCTTCAAGATAGGCGCGTGAAATCAGACGCGACAAACTCAAATAACCTGTCTGGTTTTGGCACAGGAATGTTAGTCGCGAAGGCGCCTGGCCGGGTTCGGCCAAATATAAATCGGCACCAGCAATGGGCTTGATACCTTTGGCTTCGGCCGCTTTAAAAAACTTTACCAGCGCAAACATATTGTTTGTGTCGTTAATCGCAATCGCCGGCAAACCCAGGGCACAGCATTGCTGAATCATTTCATCAATGCGTAGTGTCGAGTCAATCAGCGAAAATTCGCTATGACAATGTAAATGAACGAAGCTGGGAGTCATCAGTGCGGCTTAAGCAGCGAATACGAAAAATAATCGGCATAGGGTTTTATTTTAGCCAAGTAGGGCTCGAATTGCAGGCGATAATGTTGCCAGCGATTCATCGAACGCAAATATACCGGCTCGGCAACCTGATGGTAGCTATTGGTTTTGATGCGGCCACGGTCTTTCAAGGTATTTTGATGCGCGCTCATGCTCTCGGTCCAGGGCAGATCGAGAAAGCGACAGACTTCTTGCAGCGTGCGTTCAGTGTCGGACACCAATTGTTCGTACCTTACAAAATGCACCGGTATCGGCATTAAATCGCTCGATGTTTTCCACACACGCATCACGCGCTCATACATGCGCGTGCTCTCTGCCAAAGTATTGAAATGCACGAAGGCCTCGTTAGCGGCGAAATTTTGCATGTAATTACTAAGCACCACATCGCAAGGATGTCGCAAGGCAAACAGAAATTTTGCACGTGGAAACAAACGATGAATACAGGCGGCATGCACGGTGCGTATTGGCATTTTATCGACAATCACACCGCCAGCCATTGGCTTAATACCTTCTTGCGCAAGCAAGGTGCGATATTGCTCACGCAGACCCTGGCGTTGCGAAGCATCCATCTTGCCAAGGCCAAACGGGTAGCCGCCAAAATTTTTATCAATCGAAAAAGCCACATGCTCGAAGGTCGCGCGTTCTTCCAGTGTTTGTGTTTTTGGATGCCCGTCCAACATTACGTCAAGCAATGTTGTACCCGAACGTGGAAAGCCCAGCAGGAAACACAAATCTTCGCCCAGATCTTCGTCTTTCTCGTATTTTTCAACACGTGCGCCGGTTTTCAACCATGCTTCAACCGCATCCATATGGCGATCAAAAGCGGCGAAGTCGGTTTGCTTGGCACGAATGCTGCGAGTAGCCAGATCATTGGCTTTTTCAAACGTTTGATACGCCAAAGCATACTCGCTCGCGCGGTCAAGCGTGCTGGCAAATTCAAAATAAAACGACTGTAAAAAACGCGGATGCAAAAGCCGATCATCTATTTTTTTGAAAATGGCGACACTTGTTTCGATTTGATTATTGCGGCGTGCCAATTTCGCTGCCACGTATTGCACGTTGGCGTCATTGGGCAATATGCGGCTCGCTTCAGTTAGCGCTTGCTGCGCGTCATCAAGACGATTAGCGCGCTCATAAAGTTCGATCAGTTCGGCCCATACATCGCTCAAACGCGGATTGAGCACCAAGGATTTACGAAAATATTCAATCGCCGATTCGGTATCGAGTTCATCGGCAAATAAACTCGCAAGATGCCGCAGCGCCGTATCGTTTTTAGGATCGAGTGCAATCGCTTGCTGGTAGTGAACTTTAGCTTGTGAAGTATTACGCAAAATATGCTCACCAATACCAGTATTGATATGGCCTTCAACATGGCGCGGGTCGAGTTCAAGCAGTTTATGCAGGCTCACTAATGCCTCGGCAGTATTACCACGGGCAAATTTAACGACGCCCAAGTTCAACCACGCAGAACGATAATACGGCGCCAGTTCAACCGAACGCGCATAGGCTTTTTCGGCTTCATCCAATTTATTTTGCGCCCGAAGTACGTGACCAAGATTATGCCAAGCCTCGGCAAAATCAGGTTTTATGCCGAGTGCTTTTTCAAACGCTGACTGCGATTGCGACGGATGCCCTGAATTAAATAATACCCGCCCGAGCTGATTGTAAGCGCTGGCATCATGGGTGTTGAAACGCAGCGCATTATTACAAGCGGCAATCGCCGCTGCTAAATCACCGTTTAATTGTTTGCGAATCGAATCATTAATATGCGCAATGCCCGGATCAGTTAAACGCGATTTTGAAATCAAATTCAAAGCCGCATCATTCATCCGCTCGCCAATAAAATAATCCCGCAGACGAATAAAAATATCCGCATTGTCCGGGTGCTCGCTAACAAATTGTGCCGCCTCGGCATATTTTGCTTCACGAATTAAAATATCCGTCATCAACAAATACGCACCATCCGGAGCCGGCGGCAATCGCAAACGCGCACGCAAAGCATTTTCAGCCGCTTCAAAATCGCCTTTTGCCATCAAAGACTGGGTGAACTCGAGAATATTCGATTCCGACATGGGTTTGCCGCGCACCTAGCTAAATAATCAGACGGTGATTGTAGGCTATGGCGACCTAAATTCAGACTTGCCTGGTACTAAAACTCTATTATTTATTGGCATAGTGGGGCAGAGCGATTTTTTAAGTCATTGATAATGCAGGTAATGGCATACCCGGCCAATATGGGTTCGCAAGCCCAAGCTTGGTTGGGAATATTTTCCTCCCGATGCTATTTCTTTTAATAGGGCAGGGCTAGGGTTGGGCAAGCCTGCGAGACAACTCCAGCCATCCCAGCTTTTGCGACTGGCAAAACGTATGCTCAAACCATCAAGCAACATCAAAAAAGGACACCCATGCCTACCAACACCAAGCACCTCATCCGCGCCTTGCACTACGCCACCGAACAACACCGCCATCAACGCCGCAAGGACGAAGCGCTAACGCCCTACATCAACCACCCCATCAGCCTGTTGCATATTTTGAATGTCGAAGCCGGCATCGAAGACAACGACGTGCTCATCGCCGCCCTGCTGCACGACGTGATCGAAGACTGCTCCGGTCCCCATCAAATGCATATTGAACTGCGCCGCCAGGAAATCCGCGAACAATTCGGCGACACCGTATTGAGCTTTGTTGAAGCCGTCACCGACGACAAGGCCCTGCCCAAAGCCGAACGCAAACAAGCCCAAGTCGATCACGCCGTCCATATTCCGCATGGCGCCAAACTGGTAAAAATTGCCGACAAAACTGCCAACCTGCGAGACATCGCCAACAACCCACCCGCCAACTGGTCACCCGAACGTAAAACCGAATATTTCGCCTGGGCAAAGCAAGTGGTGGATGTGGTGCGTGGGAGTCATGTGGAGTTGGAAGCCTTGTTTGATCAAGCACACAGCCAGCAATAAAAATACACCCCCGTAGGAGGGCCTTCTAGGCCCGAAGCTTTTGCTCTTGTAGGAGGGCCTTCTAGGCCCGAAGCTTTTGCCCTCTTGGGAGCCGGTTCACGACCGCCATGGCCGGCGGGAGTGTCGAGAATGCAGGAGCACAATCGACCCAGCGATTGAATGCCGATTTTGCGACGCCCCACGTTCTTAAAAACCCAAATTTCAATTCTTAAGAACATTTAGGCCCCTAAATGTTCTTTAACAGAACCCAGGATCCTTATTCGTTCCATAATGTCGGCAGATCTTCCCTATTTGCCGACACTATGGAACACTAGCGCCATGCCTTCACTACTCACCACCGCACGTTCGCTGGCACGACGCCACGGCGTTGTGCGCTCGAAGGAATTGGAGGCCGCAGGCATTGCCCGCTCGCAACTTTCAAGGATGGTGGCCAATGGCGAACTGCAACGCATAAGTCGCGGACTTTATACACTTCCAGATAGTGCTCCCACGCCTGATGAAGGTTTGCTTCAAGTCATTCGACGACACCCCAACACACGCTTCTGCCTGCTGACAGCATTGCGCCTGCATGGCGTCACCACTCAAGCTCCTTTTGAAGTCTGGATTGCCATAGGGCATAAAGACCGCGCTCCTATTCAAAAATGGCCTCCACTACGAGTGGTGCGCTACTCAGGCGAAGCGCTTGATGCTGGCCTGATGACGATCAAAACCAGTGGCGTATCGGTACGTGTGACCAATATCGCCAAAACCGTGGCTGATTGTTTCAAGTTCAGGCACTTGATCGGTTTGGACGTTGCACTGGAAGCACTACGCGAAGCATTGCTAAAGCGCCATGCAAACTCGGATGAGCTATGGCGTTACGCAAAAATTTGTCGCGTCACCCGAATCATGC
>JAYSXB010000094.1:0-1877 GCA_043717775.1 Arenimonas sp. | reverse complement strand
CTTGGTTCGCTGCCCAGCAGGAACGTAATGACGAGGATGCCCGCGGAATGCAATATGTAGTAAGTCGCGGCGAAACCCTCAGCCAGATTGCTAGTCGGCATGGTGTACCGCTAGGCACTATTTTGCTCGCCAATAACAAACGCAATGATGATGTGCGTGTTGGTGAGCGCCTGATTATTCCAAGCGTGACAGCGCCGAAATAAAAAGCAGGATGCATAGGGTGCGCCTGTGGCGCACCACTGCCAGATGATTGATTCATGCCGAAATGACCCATGGCGACAATCTTAAGGCAGTGCTCGCCTTGTGAGATAAATCCCGCAAGGTGCGCTGTGAGCGCACCCTATGTATCTCCTACGAGGTATTATGAGGCCTGAATATTCGTGGTTGCCTGACGTGCCGATTCGCCAATTACCCAATACTTTAATCAACCAGATTGCTGCCGGTGAAGTCGTCGAGCGGCCTGCGTCGGTCGTGAAAGAACTGGTTGAAAATGCACTTGATGCCGGTGCAAAACGTGTCGATATTGAATTGGAAGAAGGCGGCCTGCGTTTAATTCGTATTCGCGATGACGGCGCTGGTATTGCCGAAGCCGAATTGCCGCTCGCCATTCAACGTCACGCCACCAGTAAAATTTCCTCGTTGGAAGATCTCGAAGAAGTCGCGACCCTTGGTTTTCGCGGTGAAGCTTTGCCATCCATTGCATCGGTCTCGCATTTTTCGATTAGTTCCAAAACCGCGGCTCAGGCCAATGGCGCGCGTATCGAAATTACCGGAGGTGAAGTACACGGCGTCGTGCCGCATCCACATCCGCTAGGCACCACCATCGAAGTGCGAGATTTATTTTTCAATGTGCCGGCCCGTCGCAAATTCATGAAGGCCGAGCGCACCGAACTCAATCATATTGAAGACTGGTTACGTTCATTGGCATTGGCAAAACCACTGGTGGAATTGCGGATTTCGCATAATGGCAAATTGACCAAGCACTATCGTCCGAACCAGGATTGGGCCGAGCATCATCAACGCATTACCGAAGCCTTGAGCGAAAGCTTTACCCAGCAAAGCATTGCCATTGAACACAGTGGTGCCGGTTTAAGTTTGCATGGCTGGGTCGGCTTGCCAACAGCTTCGCGCTCATCGGCTGATCAACAGTTTTTTTATGTGAATGGTCGTGCGATCAAAGACAGGTTAGTCGCTCACGCTGTGCGTCAGGCCTATTCTGATGTGCTTTTTCACGGGCGGCATCCGAGTTTTGTGTTGTTCCTGAAACTCGACCCACGCCGGGTTGATGTCAACGTACATCCCGCCAAGCACGAAGTGCGTTTTCGTGATGGCCGCCTGGTGCATGATTTTATCTATCGCACTTTGCATGAAGCATTGGCCGGTGCGCGCGCGGGTGCAGTCGAGAGCCGGGTACAAACGATTGGTAGTTATGCACTCAATGAAACCGCACCCGCACAGTCGGGTTTGGGTTTGCCAGTTCGTGAAACACCACCCGTGAATTATTTATCGCAATATGCATCTTTGTATCGCGCCCCCAGTTCCAACAGCCAGGCTTTGCAAATGCCGGTGGCCGACGAAACCCAGGCGCCGCCATTGGGTTTTGCACTGGCACAATTACATGGCATTTTTATTTTGTCGGAAAACGAACAGGGTTTAATTCTGGTCGATATGCATGCAGCCCACGAACGTATTACCTACGAGCGTTTGAAGGCCGCGAAAGATGCCGAGGGCATTCGTTCGCAAACTTTATTGGTGCCGATGGCAATTTCGGTTAGTGAGCGTGAGGCCGATGTCGCCGAACAGCATCATCAGGCTTTGTCGGAATTGGGCTTCGAGCTGCGTCGTAGCGGCCCGCAGGCCTTGAGTATTCGGGCTGT
>JAYSXB010000093.1:0-12503 GCA_043717775.1 Arenimonas sp. | reverse complement strand
GGTTCGACCAAACCTTTGTTGATGCAAGCAGGCGTTAATATGCCGGCATTGCGTTTGCGACTAGTAGAAATATTGGACCGCCTGCCGAAAGTGTCGGGGCAGGAAGGCAGCTTGAATGCCAGTAATGATTTTTCTCGTTTGTTGAATGTCACCGACAAACTTGCCCAGCAACGTGGCGACGCTTTTATTGCGAGCGAATTGTTCGTGCTTGCCAGCATCGACGATAAAGGCGAAGCCGGACAGGCATTGAAAGCCGCAGGTGCCAACAAGGCGCGCATCGAAAAAGCTATTGAAGAATTACGTGGTGGCGAAAAAGTGTCTGATGCGAACGCCGAAGAAAATCGTCAAGCGCTAGAAAAATATTGTATTGATTTAACCGCGCAAGCCGAGAAAGGCAAACTCGATCCGGTGATTGGCCGCGATGAAGAAATTCGTCGCACGATCCAGGTCTTGCAGCGCCGTACAAAAAATAATCCGGTATTGATTGGCGAGCCTGGTGTTGGCAAAACCGCGATTGTTGAAGGTTTGGCACAACGCATTATCAATAACGAAGTGCCCGAAGGCCTGCGTGGTCGTCGAGTGTTGTCGCTTGATATGGGCGCGCTGATTGCGGGTGCAAAATTTCGTGGTGAATTTGAAGAGCGCTTGAAAGCCGTGCTGAGTGATTTGTCGAAACAAGAAGGCAATGTCATTTTGTTTATTGACGAATTGCACACCATGGTCGGCGCTGGCAAAGCCGAAGGTTCGATGGATGCAGGCAATATGCTGAAGCCCGCTTTAGCGCGTGGCGAGTTGCATTGTATCGGCGCCACCACGCTCGATGAATATCGTAAGTACGTTGAAAAAGATGCTGCGCTTGAGCGCCGCTTTCAAAAAGTATTTGTCGGCGAACCGAGTGTCGAAGACACCATTGCGATTCTACGGGGTTTGAAAGAGCGCTATGCCGTGCATCACGGCGTCGAAATTACCGACCCCGCGATTGTGGCAGCGGCGACTTTGTCGCACCGCTATATAGCCGATCGGCAATTGCCCGACAAGGCGATTGATTTGATGGACGAAGCGGCTTCGCGTATTCGCATGGAAATTGATTCCAAGCCCGAGGAAATGGATCGCAAGGAACGCCGCCTGATTCAATTAAAAATACAGCGTGAAGCCTTGAAAAAAGAAAAAGATGCAGAATCAAAACAACGCCTGAAAGATCTGGAAGACGAGATCGAAAAACTCGAACGCGAATTTAATGATCTGGAAGAAATCTGGAAAGCCGAAAAAGCCACGTTAACCGGCGCGACAAAAATAAAAGAACAAATCGAACAGGCCAAACTCGCTTTGGAAGCCGCGCATCGGCAACAGGATTTTGCCAAGATGAGCGAAATTCAATACGGCCAATTGCCCGAGCTTGAGAAACAACTCACAGCAGCATCCGAAGTCGAACACAAGGGCTTTACCTTGCTGCAAGATAAAGTGACCGCTGAAGAAATCGCCGAAGTGGTCGCACGCTGGACCGGTATTCCAGTCTCGAAAATGCTGGAAGGCGAACGCGAAAAATTATTACGGATGGAAGCTGAGTTACATCATCGCGTGATTGGTCAGGCCGAAGCCGTTAAGGCCGTTTCCGATGCAATAAGACGTTCGCGCGCAGGCTTGTCGGACCCGAATCGTCCGAATGGTTCTTTCCTGTTTCTGGGCCCGACTGGCGTGGGTAAAACCGAGTTGTGCAAAGCACTGGCCGAATTTTTATTCGACTCACCCGATGCCATGATTCGTATCGACATGAGCGAATTTATGGAGAAGCATTCGGTCGCCCGTTTGATCGGTGCGCCGCCGGGTTATGTAGGTTATGAAGAGGGCGGTTATCTGACCGAAGCCGTGCGTCGGCGCCCGTATTCGGTAATTTTGCTTGATGAAGTTGAAAAAGCACATCCAGATGTTTTCAATGTTTTGTTGCAAGTATTGGACGACGGCCGCTTGACCGATGGCCAAGGCCGCACAGTCGATTTTCGCAATACGGTTATCGTAATGACCTCCAATCTTGGCTCGCAGCATATCCAGGAATTGTCTGGCCAAGGTGATACCGCTTATCTTGAAATGAAAGCCTCCGTGATGGCAGCTGTACAAGGGCATTTCAGGCCGGAATTTATTAATCGGCTCGATGATATTGTGGTTTTTCACCCGCTCGAAAAAACCCATATTGCAGCGATTGCTCGTATTCAAACTGCACATTTAACCAAGCGTTTGCAAGAACGCCAGATTAAATTTGAAATGAGCGACGAGGCACTAGCGTATTTGGGTGAAGCGGGTTTCGATCCGGTGTATGGTGCAAGGCCCTTGAAGCGTGCCATTCAAACCTATCTGGAAAATCCGCTGGCGAATAAAATTTTGTCGGGCGAGTTTGTTGGCGGCGATAGCATCAAGGTTGAGTTAAAGCAGGGAGTGCTAGTATTTTTGAAATAAGGAAAACCGTCTCCCCGGCGAAAGCCGGGGCCCAGAAGCAAAAGTAGAAACCGGATTCTAACTTTCTGATTGTCTTTGATGTCTTGTTGGAATGAATCGTGACTTCAGAGGCGGCTTTCTCTCATGTTTCTGGGTCCCGGCTTTCGCCGGGATGACGAGTACTGTTTGCGTCGGGCCAGGGCCCGACCTACACTGCGCACTGTTTTTTACGATCGAGCCCTTGCATGACTTATATAGATACCGTTGCCCCGAACTCCGCACGTTCCTGGTTGGCGCATATGTCGGCGGGCCTCGGTATTTTGTCGCTGCTGGGCGTGCTCTGTTTTCACTTTCCGGATTTACTCACCAGTCGTGAATTTCGTGCAGCGTATTCTGAAACCCTGGCGCGAAATCTTTTATTGATCGCGCTGATTGCCGCTTTCACGATGGGAACCATTGCCATCCTGCGAAATCGTAATCGTCGAATTGCATTAACCGGTGTGATTACGGCTGCTCTCGCCGTACTGCTGGGCGGTGCAACGGTACATTTCAGCAAAATCGAATCAACGCCTTATTCGCTGGGGCTGGACTGGTTCGTTATTTCACTGTTTTTTTCGACCATTGTGTTTGTTCCGATCGAACGTGCTTTATATGTCCGCAACCAGTCGCCATTGCGTCCGGAATGGCGCACCGATCTGGCCTATTATTTTGTCAGCCATTTACTGGTGCAGTTTATTTTGATTGCCGTAACGGCATCCACGACAACGATGGATGCCCTAGTCGCCAGTCAAAGCTTGAAGGCGACAATTCAATCTTTGCCCGGTTGGCTGCAATTTATTCTGGCGGTATTTTTTGCCGATGTATTCCAGGCCGGCTTGCATCGTATTTATCATAAAGTGCCGATGCTCTGGCGTTTCCATGCCGTGCATCATTCCAGTCGTCATATGGATTGGCTGGCAGGTTCACGCGTGCATTTGGTCGAGATTATTCTGACGCGCTCCGCTGTCTTGTTGCCACTTGTGGTGCTCGGATTTTCAGCCCCGGCGATTAATGCCTACGTCATCTTGGTCGGTATTCAAGCGGTACTGGCGCACGCGAATTTAAAAATCAATTTCCGCTGGCTGGAATATGTTTTAGTAACACCGCGTTATCATCATTGGCATCATGCTCGCCATGTTGATTACATGGACGTCAATTACGCGATTCATTTGCCATTGGTTGATATGTTGATGGGCACTTTCAAACGCCCGCCGAATAATGTGTGGCCGGATGAATATGGCGTCATGAAACTTGAAACCGTGCCGACCGGAATAGTGGCGCAAACCTTGATGCCGCTAGGTCCAAAGAAGCGCTTTGAAGACTACGTCGGGCGTGCAAGCTAAACCCTGAACCGTTTGTTCCGGGTTGTAACCACTCTTGACACCTTCCAGATCGCGATTGACCACATTCGGCGCTTATGTGCTTGTAATATTGTCCAGTAAAAGCGTTTTGCGCTTATGTATGGGGCTGGTACTTGACTCAAACCTGTCGTCGCCTGAGGTTTTTGACGGGACCATTGTTTTTGGTCGTGAGTTTTCTGTGTTCAAGCTCCGCCCACGCACTCGATCCGCAACTGACATTCCGTAATTATCGTCTCGATCGTTGGAGTGTGGAAGACGGCTTGCCGCAGCAGTCTGTCTTGGCAATCACCCAGGATCGAGATGGTTATCTTTGGGCCGCCACACAGAATGGCATCGCACGATTTGACGGCAATCATTTTGATAACTTTGATCGCGCCAGTACGCTGGTCGATACCACTGTCGCGAGTTGTGCCTATACCGATACAAAAGGAGTTGTCTGGTTTTGTACGCCACGAGGCGCAATTAAGATTTTCGATGGAAAACTTTCAGGCTTGGCATTCAAGACGCAAACTCTGGAAATATTTGATATCAATCAGAGCAGTGATGGCGCGGTATTATTTGCCAGCAGTCAGGGCATTTTACGCGAAGGCAAAGCCACGCTTGAAACCTATGCGCTGGAAGGGAAAACCATCACCTCGTTTTTTCGCGAAAAGTCCGACGTCTGGATAGCCGGCGAAAATCAAATATGGCGCATGCGGGACGGTCATATTGAATCAGTGGCTAGTTTTGACAATCTGAAAATTAAACAAATAATCAAACGACAGGACGCGTTTTGGCTGGCCACTTCAGCTGGCGTGATTAAGTACAGCCCTAAAAACGGATTGCGTGAGCAAGCAATCCCCGAGCTGACTGATCTTTCTATTGAGCGCATGTACCTCGATGGCTCGGGCAATATGTGGATTAGCACCACAAAAAGTTTGTATCGCGTCAGACCCAATAATGAAATCGAAAACATCAAGGACAGTGATTTTATACCGCAAGCCTGGGTTCGAAGTTTTTATGAAGATCGAGACGGCGACTTGTGGCTTGGCAGTTATCGCGAAAGTTTGTTGCGCTTACGCAACAGCGCCGCACGCTGGGTAAGTACGCCCGAGGGTTTGCCGGATCCTCTCGTTTGGGCATTGGCTCGCGCCGGCAATGGCGAATTATTGATTGGCTCGAATACTGGCTTGTTTGCTCTGGATAGTGATGGCGAACTAAAAAAACTGTTTGCTCCACCAGAAAATAATCCGCGCTCGATTTATGACTTGACGGTTGATGGTAAGGATATATGGATTGGGACGCGCGCGGGCATAGCGCGTTTTGAAGATAGTAAATTACTGACCCCGGAACCTTTGCGCAAACTCGATAATGTGCAAATAAACGGCATCTATCCGATTGGGGGCCACGATGTGTGGATCGCCACCATGCAAGGTTTATATCGTTATCGTTCCGAAGTTCTGACGCAGTTTGGTCCGGGCGCAGGCGAGCCAGCCGGCCGTATTCGTCACTTGCTTATTACCGATGCCGAACACTTTCTGTTTTCCACCGAAGACGGCATCTTTCAATATGAGCAAGGCGCTATTTCGAGACCGGCTTGGTCCCTGGGATTGCGGGATAATTTTGTAACGCGCATGAAGTGGATTAAGCCCGATGTTCTTGCATTTACCACCATGGACTCCGGGCTTGGTCTGGTTCGCAAGAATAAATTAATGATGCTGGGCATGGAGGATGGGCTGCCAACGCGTAATGGCTGGACACTCGACATCATCGATGGGCAGCTTTACGTTGCCACTATCATCGGTGTCTATCGCATTGCACTGGATAATCTGCCGGATCCCGAGAGCGGTATAAAAAATAATTTACGAGCGCAAACGGTAGTCGAGTCAGGTGCAAAAGCATCTGGTCCACAAAGATTTGGTTGCTGCAATGGCGGCGCCAGCGCACGTAGCCTAGTGGAAGGAAAATTACTTTGGTTGACCTCTACTACAGGTTTGGTGCGTTTGGATACTGCAAAATTGCCGGCGCTATCGGCGGCACCTACGTCTCGTGTCGAAACCTTATCGGCAGGGGATATACCTTATCCATTCGATACTGCGAATATCAGCATTCCCTCGGACAAGCGCGACCTCAGCATTCATTACACCGGCATGACACTCAGGCGTTCAAAAGAGTTGGAATTTCGCTATCGCCTGGAAGGTTATGACACGGACTGGCACGAGGTGGGAACGCGTCGCGTCGCTTTTTATACGCAAGTGCCTCCCGGGAAATATCAATTCGCCATCCAGGCCCGATACCCGGGTGGCGAATATGGCGCGGAAAGTAAATCGCCAATGTTTGATTTACAGGCACGCTGGTATGAACGACGCAGCTTGCAGACATTGGCGCTGTTAGTTTTTTTTGGATTTCTCGCCGTCATGTTGTGGCGTCGAATTTCGGCTTTGGCTCGCCAGAAGAAAGCCCTTGAGCTAGCCGTTGCACAGCGTACTCTCGAACTAGAACATAGCAACGAATTATTATCAAAAGCCAATCGTGCGCTTCATTACGAGAATCGTACCGACCCCTTGACGGGTCTGCTTAATAGACGCGCATTGGTGGTGCCTAAAAACTGCGCGATGATTTTGGTCGATGTGGATTTCTTCAAGCGCATCAATGACCAGTATGGGCATGAAACTGGAGACCGTGCCTTATCTGCAATTGCCGATGTTTTACGGGCGTCAATTCGTAGCGAGGACAGTGCTCTGCGTTGGGGCGGTGAAGAATTTCTCGTGATACTCGATGGCATTAATCTGGAAGACGCTATTGCAAGAGCCGAAGCCATTCGCAAGGAAATGAATGCGCATTCACTGGCGCTGCCGGACGAAGAGCGACTCTGCTTTACCTGTTCTTTCGGCGTCAGCATGCATCCTGTCCTAGAGCAGTACCGCGAAAATTGGCAGGCCAGCCTTCAGCTGGCCGATGCTGCTCTTTACCGCGCCAAGGCGCATGGTCGTAACTTGGTGTATGCCGCCAAGCTGGCGCCAGATATGAATAATCAAGCCTTGGACTTTGGATCACAGGAAGTGCTGTCAACGCTTGAGTCAAATGGTAGATTGATTTGGATAAAACCAGATTCGTAAAAGTTGGATAATTTGGTTCTGCAACGCGTTCCGCGCTTATTTCTTTTTCTTGATTGCCGTCTTCGTTATTTTTTTGACGGGTTCAGTGGGTATCGTCAATAAATCTTTCGGTAAATCACGCAAGACTTCCGCCATTTTTTTCAGAAAAGCACTCATCGCTGAACTCTTGCGCCAAACCAAGGCCAATTTTCTGGTGGGCGGCGGATTCTTGAATGGTAATAAGCGAATATAGTCGGAAGTGGCGACTGGCGGTTTCACTGCAAGGATCGGCAACAAGGTGATGCCGCCACCTGCGGCAACCATTTGCCGCAGGGTTTCCAAGCTGGTAGCACGGAAGCCTTCTTTTTCGCTGGCGCCTGCCAGCGTGCAAACTTCCAAGGCTTGATCACGCATGCAATGACCGTCTTCAAGCAATAACAAATGCTGTTCGGATAATTCATTCAGACGCAAGTTGCGATGACTGGCAAGCGGATGCGCAGCAGGCACGGCAAGTACAAAAGGTTCTTCAAACAGGAATTCAATATCCAGCCAATCTTCATGCAATGGCAAAGCCAGTACGGCGCAATCAAGTCGGCCTTCTCGCAACATTTGCAAAATAACTTCGGTTTTTTCTTCTACCAATAATAGTTCCAGGCGAGCAAAGCGCGCGCGAATATTGGGCACTACATGCGGTAATAAATACGGCGCTAGTGTCGGGAAAATTCCAAAACGAACACTGCCTGCTTCCGGATCGGACGTGCGTCTTCCGGTTTCATGCATTTGGTCTACTTCTGACAACACGCGTCGCGCTCGTGTCACGATATCGCCACCTGCTGGTGTCAGCATGACCTGGCGCGGTGAACGTTCAATAAGCTGTACGCCAAGCTCTTCTTCGAGTTTTATGATGCGGGTGGAAAGTGTTGGCTGGCTTACATGGCAATATTCGGCGGCGCGACCGAAGTGCCGAAAGTCGGCGAGGGCAACCAGATAGCGTAAATCACGCAGATTCATTTAGTTTTTGATAGTTAAAAGCTATTGATTTGATAATAACAATCAATTTGCTAAATAGCCAAGCTTCGAGGAAAGTAGGGGTCCGAAATAAAATTTAGGCTGCAGCAGATGTTTAGACACCGCACGCAGCATTGAATCTGAGCAAATTGCAAACCAAAGGAGCACAACCATGAACGCTGAATCCAAATGCCCGTTCCCGCACGCCAGAGCCAACGCCCCGTCGAACGCAGGCTGGTGGCCCGAGCAGCTAAACCTGAAAATCCTGCACCAGCAGTCGTCGCTATCTAACCCGATGGGCGATGAGTTCAAATACGCAGCGGAGTTTAAGACGCTCGACATAGATGCCGTGGTCAAGGACTTGCATGCATTGATGACCGATTCGCAGCCTTGGTGGCCAGCGGACTATGGTCATTACGGCCCCTTGTTTATCCGCATGGCATGGCATGCGGCGGGTACATATCGAATCTCCGATGGTCGCGGTGGCAGTGGTAGCGGCGAGCAACGTTTCGCGCCGCTCAATAGCTGGCCCGATAACGGTAACCTCGACAAGGCGCGTCGTTTGCTGTGGCCGATCAAATCCAAATACGGTCGCAAGTTGTCTTGGGCTGATTTATTTATTCTTACTGGCAACGTTGCACTCGAATCGATGGGCTTCAAAACCTTCGGTTTCGGCGGCGGTCGTCCGGATGTGTGGGAACCGGCGGAAGATATTTTCTG
The DNA here is from genome assembly GCA_043717775.1 of Arenimonas sp. Classification (GTDB taxonomy): domain Bacteria; phylum Pseudomonadota; class Gammaproteobacteria; order Xanthomonadales; family Xanthomonadaceae; genus Arenimonas. The sequence goes on along the minus strand of JAYSXB010000093.1, from coordinate 3,868 downwards.
GGGTCCCGAAAACGAATGGCTCGCCACTAGCGACAAACCCAATGGCCGTTATTCCGGCGAGCGCGATCTGGCTGATCCTTTGGGTGCCGTGCAGATGGGCTTGATCTACGTGAATCCGCAAGGCCCGGATGGCAACCCTGATCCGCTCGGCTCGGGGCGTGACGTGCGTGTGACCTTCGCGCGTATGGCCATGAATGATTACGAAACCGTGGCGCTTGTTGCCGGTGGCCATACCTTCGGCAAGGCCCATGGTGCGGGTGATGCCGCTTTGGTGGGCGTCGAACCCGAAGGCGCGAGCATCGAAAACCAAGGTTTTGGTTGGATAAATCAATACGAATCGGGCATCGGTGTGCATGCCATCACCAGTGGTATCGAGGGCGCCTGGAAGCCCAACCCAACGACTTGGGATATGGGTTACTTCAATATGCTGTTCGGTTACGAGTGGGAGCTGACAAAGAGCCCGGCCGGTGCGCATCAGTGGAAACCGATAAACACCAAGCCAGAAGACATGATTCCGGACGCGCATGACCCCTCGAAAAAACATCCGCCGATGATGACCACGGCCGATATGTCCTTGCGCATGGACCCAGCTTACGAAAAGATTTCACGTCACTTCCATCAGAACCCGCAGGAATTCGCCGACGCGTTTGCACGCGCCTGGTTCAAGCTAACCCATCGCGACATGGGCCCGATTGATCGCTACCTTGGCCCGCTGGTGCCAAAAGAAGAATTGCTGTGGCAGGACCGCGTCCCCGCATCGGATCACGCAATTATTAATGACGCGGATATTGCCGCGCTGAAAACGAAGCTGCTTTCCTCCGGCCTGACAACTTCGCAACTGGTCACTACCGCTTGGGCTTCGGCCTCGACCTTCCGCGGTAGCGACAAGCGCGGTGGTGCCAACGGTGCGCGTATTCGTCTTGCACCGCAAAAAGACTGGGAAGTGAACCAACCAGCCGAACTGGCCAAAGTATTGTCGAAACTTGAATCGATCCAGAAGGAATTCAACGACGCACAAACGGGTGGCAAGAAAGTGTCGATGGCCGACCTGATCGTGCTCGGCGGCACCGCGGCGGTTGAAGCGGCGGCGAAGAAAGCCGGTCACGATGTGAAAGTTTCTTTCTCGCCGGGTCGTACCGATGCTACGCAAGAGCAAACCGATGTCCATTCCTTTGCCCCGCTGGAGCCGAAGGCCGATGGTTTCCGCAACTACGTTCGCAAAGGCCATGAAACTGCGGTTGCCGAATTGCTGATCGACCGTGCAAACCTGCTCACCTTGTCTGGGCCCGAAATGACCGTACTGGTCGGCGGTCTTCGCTCCCTGGGCGCCAATGTGGGCCAAGCCAAGCACGGTATCTTTACCAAGCGCAGCGACGAGCTGACCAATGATTTCTTCGTGAACCTGCTCGACATGAACACCAAGTGGGCCAAGTCCACCGACTCCGAGTTTGTGCTCGAAGGGCGCGACCGCAAGAGCAGTGAACTCAAGCTCACGGGCACGGTGGTGGATCTGGTATTCGGCTCAAACTCGCAGCTGCGAGCCCTCGCCGAGGTCTATGGCTCGAGTGATTCCAATGAGGTCTTTGTGCGTGATTTTGCAAAGGCTTGGACCAAAGTGATGAACCTGGATCGTTACGATCTGGCGTAATCTGGGACGATAGGTTTTAAAGTCCTAGGCAATGCAGATCGATTGCACGTTATCATCGCGGTACTGAGGTGCCGCGATGACAACCATGACGACAAACCCACAAACCGACAGCCAGAAAATAGAAGACGCTTTCGCTGCCATACCCGAGCGGAATACCAGCGACAATATGCTGCGGACCATGCAGCAGCATCATGTCCAGCTATCGGTAATGGCCGATAACAAAGCCAATATTCTGATTACCGTTTCATCAATAGTATTGACGATGATTCTGGCCAACTTGAAAGATCCTGATTTACGCACTGCCATGCTGACATTGGCTGTATTTATATTGATTGCCTTGCTACTCGCCATTATCGCGGTGTTACCGAAGTACCGGCCATTGCGCATCGGTTCCGGCGATTTGCCGCCGCAATTCAATCTGATGTTTTTCGGACATTTTGCCGAACTGCCGCGTGATCGTTTTCTTGAAGAAATTTCTGAAGCCTTGAAGGCCGATGGTTCGGTTTACGAAACCATGGCGAAAGATGTTTACGCGATTGGTTATTATCTGGCGCATTTCAAATATCGATTCCTGCGTTTGTCTTATCTGTTTTTTCTCGGCGGTTTTATTTGTGCCAGCCTGGTCGAAGCCATCCACCTGCTAACAGCGTAATGACGACGATTGGGGCTTTGCTGCGCGATGCAAGTTCAAAGCTTGTCTCGGAAACGCCACGATTCGATGCCGAGCTATTACTCGCATTCGTGCTGCAAAAAAATAGCGCTTGGTTTCTTGCGCATGGTGATGATGAATTAGCTTTGCAGATGCGAGAAAAATTTGCCGAATTACTGAAACGACGAATGACAGGCGAACCGATAGCCCATATTATCGGCTCCCGTGGATTCTGGACGCTTGATCTTGCAGTAACGGCCGACACTCTAATTCCAAGGCCCGAGACGGAATTGCTGGTTGAATTGGCGATAGCAAAATGTTCAAAGGATAAAAAACTTCGCATTCTTGATTTGGGAACAGGCACCGGCGCCATTGCCTTGGCGATTGCCAGCGAATGCAAAAATGCAGAAGTAATTGCTGTCGATAAAAGTGCAGCAGCTTTGCAAGTAGCTCGCGAAAATTCATGTAAAAATAATCTGCAAGTCGAATTTATTGAAAGCGATTGGTTTTCTGGGTTAGCAAATAAAAAATTCGATTTGATTGTCAGCAACCCGCCCTATATTCCTGATCAAGATCCGCATTTATTGCAAGGTGATGTTCGCTTTGAACCGCTGACAGCGCTGGCATCGGGCGCGGACGGTCTTGACGATATTCGTTGGATAATTTCGCAAGCACCGTACTATTCTTTGCCGCAGGCTTGGTTGATGGTTGAACACGGATTCGATCAGGGCGAAGCTATTCGCGCGTTGTTTTGCAAAGCCGGGTTTATTAATATTGAAACCGTGCAGGATTTGGAGCGGCGTGATCGCGTGACCATCGGGCAGTGCATGGAATTTTCGTAGGAGCGGTGTCAGCCGCGAAAAATCTGCGATATTGTTTCAGGTAATGCATGATGTATAGGCTTCCTACGGAAAGTGCGCCGCAGATTTTTCGCGGCTGACACCGCTCCTACAGTAAAGATCGCCGCAGGTTTTTCGCGGCTGACACCGCTCCTACAGTAAAGATCGTCGCAGGTTTTTCGCGGCTGACACCGCTCCTACGAAAAATCAGCCTGCGGCTGTTTTCACCGTGTTTGTATTCGCAAGTAATGGCCAGCGTTTCAAAATCGCAGCACGAATCGAAGCAACATCAAGACCAGCTTCGGCGAGTAATTGTTCGCGGCTCGCATGTTCCTGGTAAGCATCTGGCAAACCCAAATGCATAATCGGTAGCAATATATTTTCTGCCGATAAAAGTTCTGCAATCGCAGAACCGGCGCCGCCCATAATGACGTTGTCTTCGAGAGTGACAAAAGCGTCGTGAGTTTTTGCAAGTTCCAGAATCATGCTGCGGTCGAGAGGTTTAACGAAGCGCATATTCACGACAGTAAACCCTAATTCATTGGCAGCTTGCTCGGCAGCAGGTAATACAGCGCCAAAGGCGAGCAAGGCAATACGCGAACCTTTTGAACGTAGTTCGGCTTTACCGATGGGTAAAGTATCAAGATTATTTTGTACGGCAATTCCAGTGCCGGAACCACGCGGATAACGCACTGCGGCCGGACCTTTGTATTGGTAGCCGGTGCTTAACAT
>JAYSXB010000092.1:0-1882 GCA_043717775.1 Arenimonas sp. | reverse complement strand
CAAATTCACGAATACGCCACCGAAGATAATAGATTATTAAATGCATGGCCAATACCCAATTAGTCTGGTTTAAGCGAGACCTCCGCACGCACGATCATGTGCCACTGCGCGAAGCTGCCGCGCGTGGCCCAGTGTTGCCGCTATATATCGTGGAGCCCGATTATTGGCAGGGTGCCGACATAAGTGGGCGCCATTGGGAAGTCGTGCGCGAGTCGCTATTGGAATTGCGAGAGGCTCTCTATCAACTGGGCTTGCCATTGATAATTCGCAAAGGTAAAACAATCGAAGTGCTGGAAAGTATCCGACGCGATCACCAAGTGCAAAGCCTGTGGTCGCATGAAGAAACCGGCAATGCTTTTACCTTTGAACGTGATAAACAGGTGGCAAGTTGGGCGAAAGAAAATGCGATTGGATGGACGGAAATTCAGCAGTTCGGTGTAGTGCGAAGATTGAAACAGCGCGGTGGCTGGGTCAAGCATTGGGAAGCCCATATGAACCAGCCCGTGCAGCCATTGCCACCGACTATTGAAGCGGCTCAAAACATTGCGAGTGAAGCGCTGCCCAGTGCGCATGATTTAGCCATTAAAGAAGATCGATGCCCGCATCGCCAGCGCGGCGGCAGAAAATTGGCGCTTAAATATCTGGATAGTTTTTTTACTGAACGCGGGCTGTCGTATCACTATCAAATGAGCAGCCCAAATACTGCGCCGCAAGCCTGTTCGCGCTTATCGGTACCACTTTCGGTGGGTGCGATATCCATGCGCGAAGTTTTACAGCGCACCGCGTATGAGCGGGCACGCGCGAAAAATAGCGAGCGCTACAAAGCGTTCACCGCGTTTGAAGCCCGATTGCATTGGCACTGCCATTTCATCCAAAAATTCGAGTCCGAACCCGAGCTGGAATTTCAAAACATGAATCGCGGTTTTGACGGCATGCGCGAGAACCAATTTAACCAAGATTATTTCAATGCCTGGGCCAATGGCGAAACCGGGCTGCCTTTTGTCGACGCTTGCATGCGCCGATTACAAGCGACTGGCTGGATAAATTTTAGAATGCGCGCGATGTTGGTGTCGGTGGCTTCGTATCAACTCTGGCTACATTGGCTGCCGATTGCACAACATTTGGCAAAATTATTTACCGACTATGAGCCCGGTATTCACTACCCGCAAATACAAATGCAAAGCGGCACCACGGGCATTAATATTCCGCGAATTTATAATCCGGTAAAACAATCGCAGGACCAGGACCCGCGCGGCGAATTTATTCGCTACTGGCTGCCCGAATTACGCAAATTGCCTAATGAAATGATTCACACGCCCTGGCTTATCGATGCCGATCAATTATCGCGTTACGGCGTAGTGCTTGGCGAAAATTATCCGATGCCGATTGTCGAGCCAGAACAAGCGGCACGCGAAGCGAAGGCTAATTACACCGTTTGGCGACAACGTACGGAAACCCGTGAACTCAGTAAAGAAGTGTTAAATAAACACGGCAGTCGAAAGAAAAATCGTCGAAACTTTAACGGGTCTAAACAAAAAACAAATCAGAAATCCAAACAAAAAGATTTGTTTGTTTAGAAAACAGTGCTTAAGGAACTACATAAACAAAATGAGAAATCGTCATCCCCGAATGCTCTTGTCGGGGACCCCGTGACTTCATGCAAAAGAGCAACGGTGCTGGGTTCCCGCCTGCGCGGGAATGACAGTTTAATATTAATCAGCATTTCTTAATTTACTTTCAGTGCCTGTAACTCTTGTTCAACAGCCGCCAAGCGTTCTTCCAATTGTGCGATGCGCTCTTCCAATGCATTCGATGACGATGATGACGATATCGGGCTTGTTTTCGTCGCCGGTAATTGTGAGTGATCAACTGGACCAGACAG
>JAYSXB010000091.1:0-4873 GCA_043717775.1 Arenimonas sp. | reverse complement strand
GAAATGCTGCAAGACATGCTCGAAGTTCGCGGTCTGGGCTTGATGAATATTCGGCAAATGTTTGGTGACACCGCCGTCAAGCGCAATAAATATTTACGATTAATTGTGCATCTATTAAAACTTAGCGATCACGACTCGGACTATATGGCTCGCCTCACTGGTGAAACCGATGCTCGACAAGTTCTGGATCTGCGCGTGCCAGTATTTAATTTACCGGTCGCTCCCGGTCGCAACCTTGCGGTACTCACCGAAGCCGCTGTTCGTCTGCATTTATTACGCAGCAAAGGTGAAGACCCTGCCGCTGCGTTTCTTGCGCGTCACACGGCCTTTCTTGAAGCAGGTAGTCACGAATGAACACATCAAGCAAACCGGTATTAACCGTCGTCAGCGGTATGTCAGGCTCGGGGAAAAGTATTGCTCTGCGTACCCTGGAGGATATGGATTATTACTGCGTCGATAATTTACCCGCCGAATTATTACCCGACTTTGTAAAAAATTTAACCCGTGACGGCAGACAACCATCGCGCTTGGCAGTGAGCATTGATGTACGAAATCATAGTTCCGATTTAAGTCGTGTTGGTGAATGGCTGGCTGCGGTCGGCGCATTGGGTTTTGATTATCGGCTGGTGTACTTCGATACTGCCGATGAAGCCTTGATCAAGCGTTATTCCGATACTCGTCGTCGGCATCCGCTTTCGCATGAAGGTTTGGCATTATCGGACGCTATCGCGCAAGAGCGTGAATTATTACGGCCCGTCCGTGCACTCGCCGATATTATTATCGATACCAGCGAAATGAATGTGCACCAATTACGTAAAGCCGTGCTTGCCGAATTGGAATCGGGAACAAAACGTCAGGTGTCCTTATTGTTTGAATCTTTCGCTTACAAACGCGGCATCCCCGGCGATGCCGATTTTGTTTTTGATGCACGTTGTTTGCCAAACCCGCATTGGGATGCCGCCTTGCGACCGTTGTCCGGTCGAGATGCCGCCGTGCGCGATTTTCTTGAACAACAAACCACCGTGCTTGAATTCGTCGATCAAATTTCGGTTTTTCTGGACACTTGGCTGCCACGTTTTGAATCGGAAACCCGCAGCTATGTCACCGTGGCGTTCGGCTGTACCGGTGGCAAACATCGCTCGGTATATTTAGCCGAAAAACTGACCCAGCATTTTCGGCAAAGCGGTCGCGAAAATGTACTGACTTATCATCGAGAGCTTGAATAATGCCAGTCGGCGTCTTGCTTATTACCCATGCAGGCTTGGGAAAAGCATTGCTACAAGCCGCTCAACACCTCAATGGCGTCACAACACTCCGCGTGGTGACGCACGATATTCGAATTGAACTGGACAACAACGCGCAATTAATTGCTGCCAGCGCGGCCTTTCGCAAAGTCGAAAATCCCGAAGGCGTACTGATTTTAGTCGATAGCCCCGGCGGCATCGCCGATAAAACGGCCGCACAGCTGGCGCAGTTTGGCACCACGGCACGCCGCGTCAGCGGCCTGTCTTTGCCAATGTTGCTCCGAGTCATGCATTATGCAGAACAAGACCTAGATGAACTTGCCCGCACAGCCGCAGCGGGTGGACGCAACGGAGTAGTGATCGATCATGCTTGAACACGAAATCACCATCACAAACCCCACCGGCCTGCACGCGCAGGCCTCGGCAAAACTGGTGCAATTACTGGCCGCCTTCAAAAGCCAAGTGACCTTGAGTGGCAAAGGCCGCGAAGTGAATGCAAAAAGTATTATGGGTGTCATGCTGCTGGCAGCAGGTCCGGGCACCGTACTTAAAGTCAAAATACATGGCGATGATGAAAACGAGGCATGGCAAGTGATACAGAAATTTTTTGCCGCGATGTGATTTTCGTTTTTGCTTTCGTAGGAGCGTCCTTTAGGCGCGATTAAATCTTTCAGTTTTTGATTAATCAAAATCGCAGCCAATAAACCCAATCGCTAAATAATCTTTTCCTGAAGATACGCTCGCGCCTAAAGGCGCTCCTACTAGATCAAAAAAACAAAAGGCTGGGCATATCGGTCTTATCAGCCGATAATGGTCAGGCCAACCAGGGAGTGACCCATGGCCGAAGCCATTCGCCACGATAAAACTGCACGCCAGCTGCGTCTGCTATCAGACGCACTCGATACCGGTCGCTTGGGCCCGGTGCGTCGTTTGGTGAATTCGCTGTCGCCTGCTGAAATCGGAAACCTGCTTGAATCGCTGCCAGCTACTAAACGCGGCGTGGTCTGGGGCTTGGTCGATCCCGAAGACGACGGTGAAGTGTTGGTGCATGTCGGCGAAGATGTTCGTGAGTCTTTGTTGGCCGACATGGACCCCGATGAAATTGTCGCAGCGGCCGAAACGCTTGATCTGGATGATTTGGCCGAACTCATCGAAGATCTGCCCGATACGGTTATCGAAGAAGTTTTAAAATCGATGGATCGCGAAAACCGCGAGCGCCTCGAACAAGCACTGTCATATCCCTACGACAGTGCTGGCCGTTTGATGAACCCCGATGTCATCACCGTGCGTACCGATGTCACGGTCGATGTAGTGCTGCGTTATTTGCGCCTGCGCGGTGAAATACCTGAACACACCGATTACCTGTTCGTGGTATCGCGTCGTCATCAATATTTAGGTCGGGTTGCACTTTCGTCTCTACTGATTCGCGACCCGTTGACGCCGATCAATGAATTGATTGACGACGAACAACCGGCCATTCCGGTGAACACCGACGCCAATCAAGTCGCTACGCAATTTTCCGATTACGACTGGATTACGGCGCCGGTTGTCGATGAAAATAATATTCTGCTTGGCCGCATCACCATCGATGACGTGGTGGATATCATCCGCGAACAAGCCGAGCACCAAGCCATGGGTGCGGCCGGTCTGGATGAAGACGAAGACCTGTTTTCACCGGTGCCGCGTGCCGCCAAGCGTCGTGCTTTGTGGTTGGGCATCAATTTATTGACAGCCTTCCTCGCTTCCTGGGTGATCGGACGTTTTGAGGCCACCTTGCAGCAAGTCGTCGCACTCGCGGTACTAATGCCCATCGTTGCCAGCATGGGCGGCGTCGCGGGCACGCAGGTGTTGACCTTGATGGTGCGAGGTATCGCGCTTGGCCAGGTCGGCGTTGGCAACTTGCGCGCCCTGATCGCGAAAGAAGCACTGGTCGGTGTACTGAACGGTATTGTGTGGGCGATTGTGGTTGGCGTGGTCTGTTCAATCTGGTTTCAAGACCTGAAATTAGGCTTGGTAATTGCCGGTGCCATGACCATTAATTTGATTGCTGCGGCACTGGCTGGCGTGTTGGTGCCTATTACGCTCAAACGCATGAATATTGATCCTGCACTGGCGGGCGGCGTGGTATTAACTACTTTCACCGATGTGATCGGCTTTTTGTCATTCTTGAGTTTGGGTACTTTGATTCTTTTGAAATAGGCCTTGTATAAGCCTGCTGCTTTTGCAGGGGCCCGCTCGAGCCCTGATTGCGACGCAATATTCAGCTGGCGGTAATCTTTTAGCATTCCTACATAAGCAAGCGGTCGCCCGCAAGCGGGCTCCTACGAAGATAAACAAAGCACCCCATCTTCACTGCAACTCTGCGAACCTTTTGCCTATCGGCTTGCCTCTAATAGGCAACCCACAGGAGATAAGCATGAACCGTCGAAATATTCTCGCAAGCCTAGCGGCCCTCACCGCCATGTTATGGTTTGGAACAAGCAGTGCTGCCACGACCTTGGTTAACACTGTGGTCAAGCCACTAAAAAAATCCAAAGCCGAATGGAAAAAACTATTACCCGCCGCAGCCTATGGCGTACTGTTTGAAGAAGACACCGAGCGTCCTAATTCAAGCGAGCTGAATGCGGAACACCGCAATGGCGTGTTTATATGTGCGGCCTGTTTTTTGCCCTTATTCAGCAGCAATGCCAAGTTTGATAGTGGCACCGGCTGGCCGAGTTTTAGTTATCCGATTGAAGGCCATATTATTAAGAAAACCGATTACAAACTAGTTTTCCCACGTACCGAATATCACTGCGCTCGCTGCGGTGGGCATCAAGGTCATGTTTTTGATGATGGCCCAAAACCAACCGGGCTGCGCCATTGTAATAACGGTGTGGCATTAAAGTTTATTTTAAAAGGTAGTGCATTGCCTGCCTTGAGGGCTTAACGTGAAAAATATTTTTTCAAAATTACTTTTAACAGCTGTCGCTATTATTAGTTCAAGCTTGGCTTTTTCTGCCGTTATGGTCGATTTGGATATGCCGACAAAATCAAAAGATGGCCTGGAAACCGCCATCTTTGCTGGTGGTTGTTTCTGGTGCACCGAATCGGATTTCGACAAAGTGCCTGGCGTAGTTTCCACCACCTCGGGCTATACCGGCGGCACCGTCAAGAATCCAAGCTATGAAGAAGTCTCGGCTGGTGGAACCGGCCATGCGGAATCGGTGTTAGTAAAATTTGACCCGAAAAAAATTAGCTACGCGAAATTATTAAAAGCCTATTGGTTAAGCATTGATCCATTGACGGCTAATCGACAATTTTGTGATGGCGGCAATCAATACCGCAGCGCCATTTTTTATTCGGATGAAAATCAGAAGAAGCAGGCACTCGCCTATAAAAAATCCCTGGAAGACAGTAAATTTTTCAAGAAACCGATCGTCACTGAGATTACTGCGGCCACTGAGTTTTATCCTGCCGAAGATTACCATCAGGATTATCACGACAAAAACCCGATTCGCTATAACTACTACCGCAATGCCTGCGGTCGTGATGCGCGACTGGAACAAGTCTGGGGCAAAAAGAAATAATGTAGCCGTGGTCGTGGGAGCGCCGTAAGGCGCGAATGCTCGGAGAAATTCGCGCCTTAC
>JAYSXB010000010.1:0-6201 GCA_043717775.1 Arenimonas sp. | reverse complement strand
ATTTGATTGAGGCCGCTCTCGACGGACAATTGCATGAAACGCAAGTACGCTGGAATCCGCGCCCGGCACTGGGTGTCGTAATGGCGGCCAGAAATTATCCGGAAGCACCGCAAATTGGCGACGTCATTGGAGGCTTGAATACGCCTTCACCGATCGGCAGCAAAATATTTCATGCCAGCACCACGCCGCATGAACATCAGGTATTAACCAGCGGCGGTCGCGTCTTGTGTGCTTGCGCATTGGGCGATAGCGTTGCCGATGCGCAGCGACTAGCTTACGAAGCCGTTGAGAGCATTTCCTGGGATGGTGAATTTCATCGCAGCGATATTGGTTGGCGCGCAATTGAACGCGAGAAAAAAGCATAGGGTGCGCTCAAGCGCACCATGTATAGATTGCGATGTGTTTGGTGCGCTTGAGTGCACCCTCTGTCCTGTAGGAGGGCCGTAAGGCCCGAATTGTCTGGGAGTATTCGGGCCTTACGGCCCTCCCACGGCATGGAATATTATTAAACAGGTTTTCATAATAATAATCCAACGCAGCTGCTGAACCACAAGTACAAAAATCAGCTACCTAAGCGTAAACGCTTGCCGTGTGACGACATAGCCCCTAACCTTGGCCATCTACTCGAGGTTACTATGGCTCACAGTCAGTTTGAATTATTAAAGCAGCGTCGTTTCTCACCATTTTTCTGGACGCAAGCGCTTGGCGCGTTTAATGACAATGTGTTTAAGAATGCCTTGATTGCGATGGTGACTTTTGTGCTGGTGTCGCTAACGGAAAAACAGGAATCGACATTTATTCAATTATCATCGGCATTATTTATTCTGCCGTTTTTTTTATTCTCGGCAACCTCGGGGCAATTAAGCGAACGCTTCGATAAAGCAAAACTGGCACAGGCGGTGAAATGGATGGAAATTGCCATCATGCTGATTGCCTCGGTAGGCTTTATTTATAAAAACATTCCGCTGCTAATGGTTTGCGTATTTGGCATGGGTTTGCACAGCACATTGTTCGGCCCATTAAAGTACAGCTTGCTGCCGCAAGTGCTGAAACCCGAAGAACTCACCGGCGGCAATGGCCTGGTCGAAATGGGAACGTTTGTTGCCATTTTAGTCGGCACCATATTGGGTGCAAACCTTATCAATATTCCGGTAACCGGCGCCTATTGGGTGGCAGCGGCAACTATTATTATTGCCGTGACCGGCCTGCTGACGGCTCGCATGATACCCAGCGCTTCGGGTACGACCAACAGCATTAATTGGAATCCGATTTCGGAAACATTAAATACGCTCAGCTTTGTAACGAAAAATCGAAGTGTATTTTTGTCTTGTCTTGGTATTTCGTGGTTTTGGTTTTATGGTTCGGTGTTTTTTACCCAGCTGCCGCAGTATTCAAAATATGTGTTGGGCAGCAGCGAGGGCACATTCACTTTATTACTCAGTCTGTTTTCAATCGGCATTGCGATTGGTTCGCTGCTGTGCGAAAAACTATCGCACCGTACAGTTGAAATCGGTTTAGTGCCACTGGGTGCCATCGGCATGACGGTCTTTGGTGCCGATTTATATTTCGCACATCCCCATATTGCGGGCGAACAAAAATTATTGCTCATGCAGGTAATCAGCCAGCCCGGCGTAAAACGAGTGATGTTTGATTTATTCATGATGGCGGTGTTTAGTGGGCTTTATATCGTGCCTTTATTTGCACTGGTGCAAAGCCGTAGCGATAAAGACAAAGTATCGCGAGTTATTGCCGCCAATAATATTTTGAACGCCATTTTTATGGTCGCTGCGGCGGGTTTGTCTTACCTCGCCTTGAATACGCTGCATTGGACAATTCCCCAGTTGCTGCTCGCTGTTGCAGTGCTGAATGCCTTTGCGGCGATTTATATTTTCAGTCTGGTGCCGGAATTCCTGATGCGCTTTGTCGCTTGGGTATTAACCAAGTTGATGTACAACGTTGATGTAAAAGGCATCGAGGAACATATTCCCGATGAAGGCGCGGCATTGATTGTTTGTAATCACGTTAGCTATATGGATGCGCTGATTTTAGGTGGCGCTATTCCACGGCCCGCACGCTTCGTCATGTATTACAAAATTTTCCAATTTCCGGTCGCCAGTTGGTTTTTCAAAACCGCACGCGCCATTCCCATTGCCGGTGTCAAAGAAGACCCCGACATCATGCAGAAAGCTTTCGACGAAGTTGATAAGGCTCTGGCCGAGGGCGAAATAGTCGGTATTTTTCCCGAAGGTAAATTGACCACCGATGGCGAAATTGCCGAATTTAAATCCGGGGTCGAAAAAATTCTTGCGCGCCGTGCCGTGCCGGTGGTCCCGATTGCCTTGAAAGGCATGTGGGCCAGTATGTTCAGCAAGCGCAATTCCAAACTCGGGCAATTACGGGTACCGCATCGTTTTCGGGCGCATATTGAAGTCGAGGCCGGGCCAGCCGTTCCGGCAGCAGAAGCAAGCGCAGACGTATTGGAAGCAAAAGTGAAAGCGCTGCGCGGCAATCGGGCATAATACGTCCACGTTTTTAAGTAATTTTGCAGAAAGGGGAAGCCTAGTGAAATGTCCAAATTGCAGTGCTGAATGTGCTGATCAATCGTCTGAGTGCGATTTTTGCGGTCATCCATTTGTTGAACAAGTGGCCGTGACACAAGCCCCGGTAGCGATGGCAATCGAGCCAGACGCATTACCACCGGCAAATCCGTATCCATCACAGAGCCCGCCGCCGCCAGTAACGCCTTATCAAAACCCTTCAGAGGCTCCAGCCTCGACGGTGAGCATTCCCAACCATATGGTCTGGGCAATTGCAGCAACAGTGATCGGAACGATCGTGAATTTATTGGGCTGCTGCTGCCTACCGATCGCGCTGCCTGCAGGTATTGCCGCGATTGTGTATGCCACTAAAGTGAATAAATTCCTGGAAGCAAGCAATATAGCAGCAGCTGAACAAGCGGCTAAATCTGCAAAACTCTGGTGCTGGATAACCACAGGCATTGGCATCTTTTTTGGCATTTGGTTTGTGCTGTCGATGGTGCTGCAAGCAATGGGTTATATGGATAAAGATTATCTTGAAGACCTGCGTAAACAACTGGAAGCAGGCCGATAGTGATGCGGGCGCAGCCGTGGTGGTGGGGTTTACCGCTTGCGGCTGCCTTGGTGCTGGGCATTTATTTGCTGCGTGTTTATGATCCTAATGTAGCGGGCAATCCATTTTTTGCCTGTCCGCTAAATAAAATGACCGGGCTGTATTGCCCGGGTTGCGGGATGACACGCGCCCTGCATGCGCTAGTTCATTTTGATCTATTGCGCGCCATCCGCATGAATGCATTTTTTATTTTATCGTTGCCGATTTTCGCGTTGCTGATCTTGCGACTGTATCGACCATTGCCGGCCTTATTGGAGGCTTGCCTAAAGCCGTTTATGACGCCATGGCCCTGGCTTTTTGCCATTCCGCTCTTTGGCATCTTGCGTAATTTGCCTTGGTATCCGTTTTATTTGTTGGCCCCGATCGGGTAAATAAATGAAATGCTCGAACTGTCATGCCGAGTGTTCCGGGCAAGCAAATAGCTGTGAGTTTTGTGGTCAGTTATTGACGGCCGATAGCGAAGAAGTATCGTCGATGTTTCCGGGCACCGAACCCGCTGGCCCGCCACCGATACCTGATTTTACGCCGCCGCCACTTCCCGAAAGTTTTGACTCCGATAATCCGTATGCGTCTTCGGACAGTTCTTCGTATGGCCGTTCGCAATTGCCGGCACATGAGGTGCCTAATCATTTGCCTTTATCGATTATTGCCGCAATATTAACGCTTTGCTGCTGCTGTATTCCCTTCGGCATTATTCCGCTTGTTTTCTCAATTCAGGTCAATTCAAAATTGGCCATCGGCGATTACGCAGGGGCGCAGTCGGCCTCGGATAATGCCAAGTTATGGGCCTGGATTTGTATCGGAGTCGCCTTATCACTGTTTGTGCTCAATATGATTGTGAGGTTCGCCACACAATTGTAGTTTGGCTCAAGCCTGGCGCGGTAATCGGGCATAATGCGGCCGAGTGTCAAAGACAATAAATCAAAGAACAATAAGTGAAGGGGAAATATAGTGAGATGTCCAAATTGCAGTGCTGAATGTACTGATCAAGCGCTTGAATGCGAATTTTGCGGGCATGACTTTATTAGTGTTGATGGTCTGAATGCTCAAGTATCAGCAGCATCGCCGCCTCCTGCATCAGTGCAAACAAGCAGTCCTAATCGGGCCACCTATACTTCATCCGAACCGACTTACTCGATTCCCGAAAAAACCTACACGCCGCCGCCAGCACCTTCTGAAAACCCATACGACGCCAGTTATCCATCGGCATCAAGAACGTCGCGACAAAGCCGTGCCGCTGGCAGCGTACCGAATCATTTAGTGTGGGCGATTCTTGCAACACTTTGCTGTTGTGTGCCAGGCGGTATTGTGGCGATTGTTTACGCCGCAAAGGTCGATGGCAAGCTAGCGGCTGGTGATTATGATGGCGCAGTAGCCGCCTCCGATAACGCAAAAATGTGGAGCTGGATCTCTTTCGGCGTCTGGGCAGTTTTCGTAGTGTTATATGTCCTCTTGATAATGGCCGGTGCTATCGCAGATCCGGGCCGACATTAATCCCTGATGTTGCCAACTGCGACATCCAGGTTTTTGTTGCCCGGTTTTATTCTGGCATTTGTCGCTGCCGGTATTTTGCTTTGGTATGTGGATCCCAATCAGGTGGGCAACCCATTACCGCCTTGCCCGTTTCATTGGCTCACCGGATTATATTGCCCGGGCTGTGGCGCCACCCGCGCTTTGCATGCGCTTTTTCATGCTGATATTGAAAAAGCGTTTTCGATGAACCCCTTATTTGTAGTGGCCTTGCCGATTGTGCTGTTGTTGGTGTTGCATCACGCAACAAAATTACCTGCCAGATTAATTGTGTTGGCTAATTTTTTTAGTGATGCACGGCCATGGGCATGGATATTGATTAGTTATGCCGTGCTGCGAAATCTACCGTGGTATCCGTTTAATTTATTGGCACCGGGTTGATGTATATTTTCAGAATTTTGCTTTCCTGAAAATTTTATGTTTTGGAAAATCATAATGCTGCAGTATCGCGAGTATTCCCGGGTCGGTGGAGCGTGACCCGGGCTACGGTTTTTTTAATTTACAAAACCGGCCAATACAAAGAGCGACAAGACGGCTAACCACAGTAATAAAATCCGCCAGACTAAACTCATGGCGTCGCGGAGTTCGAGTAATGCCGGCGCCTGGGCCGGACCATCGACGGCATAGGCATCTTCTTCGGCCAATTCACTATCAACACTCGCACGTGCTGCGGCGCCTAAAAATCCAATGTCCAAACGTGCACCGCCTTGTTGGTACCATTCACGCCATGCCGATATCACGGTATCAAAGTTCGCCGCGAGCGCCATTCCAAAGGTCATCAATTGCGCCACCGGCCAATTGAGCAAACGGGTGAATAGAGTGGCTGCCTGACTTTGCATTTCGGGAATGGTTTTACGGGCTTCGCCTTGCGCGCTTAATGTGGTCAGGCGATACAGCAAGGCACCGGCCGCACCGAGCAACAAAAACCAGAACAGCACACCGAACCAGCGCCATAAGGCACAACGAAAAACTGCTTCAACTAAACTCGGGCCTTCAAGAGTGGGCTCGCCACCTTCGGGAAATAAAGCAGTCGCGGCTTGCCGTCGTGATTCCAGATCGGTCGCATCGACAACTTTATCGACATCCAAATCCAGATCACGCGGACCCCAGGTGTAGAGCAAGACTGCGAGTGCAAAAATAAAACCGGGTAGGCCATACCAAAGCCCCGCTAAAAAATACTGGATAACGGCCACAATAATGACCGGCAAGCCGATGGCAATTAAAGCACCGAAACGGCCTTGCCAAATAGTTTCGCCGTGAAAAAGTTTTCCGAGCAGACTTAGCCAGGAAACAAACCAGCCATAGCGACGCAAAGCCATGAGCCCGGGCACGATATGTCCCATGACTAAAGCAAGCACGACCGCTATTAAGGTTAAGGCCATTGGCTGACTAAGGTTGTTCGATAAACCATTGTAGCGTCAAGTCCGCTTAATACGACACTTCTTGCATAGATCAAGTTGCAGCCTCTGACATAGGTGCGCCTGCTGCTCTGTCACGTCGCCCGCAAGCGGCCTCCTACGC
>JAYSXB010000090.1:0-12588 GCA_043717775.1 Arenimonas sp. | reverse complement strand
CGGGCCCAAGGGCCCTCCTACGTGAATTAATTTCGTAGGAGGGCCCTTGGGCCCGACGCGTTTAAAATCATTTCTTCTTATTCAAAAACGCCACCAATACACCCAGCAAAACAATAGCCGGCACATCGAACATGATTTGTTTCATCGCCAGTTCGTTGGGTATTTTCAACACGGCTAAATAAATCAAATAGGTAGGAATGGTCATCAGGCAGGCAATGGCCGCACCGAAGCGAATGCCCTGGCTCAAGGTCGAGCTTGCTACCTGTACACCTTGTCGATAAATCCAGGTCAATGAAAAACCAATCATGACATGCGCGATGATCATCCAATGGAAGTAGTTCATGCCTTCTTCGTCGGAACGAAACACACCGGGTAGCAGCAGGTAATCGGGATGCAACAGGGTGGCATGCACCAAAAAACCGAGCATCAAAGAAGCAATGGCCATAATCAGACCAGAAACAAAAAAGCGGATATCCATAAGTCCTCCCCAGGTTGATGGATGGCCAATGATGGCCTCGAATGCGGGTCGGGTCAATTCAGGCAGGGCAAGGGAATAATGCTTGCCCGTATTCGGTACTAAGGCCATTATTCGCATGCCTCAATTGAACCCTGAATATGCTCAGCTCATTTAGCCTAGATCCACGCACGGCAATCTTGATAGCTACCTTGATGATGCTGCTTAACGGCGGCGTGCTGGGTTTAATGCACAAGGAATTGGCTGAAGACGTTCGTCCGAGCGCTTACAGCTGGCGCGTCGGAACCTTGCTGCAAGCCGCGGCTTGCGTACTTTTGGCGGTACAGAATGTTTTGCCGCTCGGCTTCGTATTGCCGCTTGCCAATGCTTGTTTGTTGCTGGGTCTGCTCGCCTACTTAAAAGCCGTTTGCCAATTTTCTGGCAAGACATTGCCCCGTGTATTTCTATTGCCCGTAGTGATTGCCATTGCGAGTGTTTACTGGTTTACCGTGCACAATCCAAATCTCGGTATCCGTATTGTCATTGTGTCACTGGCAATGTCAATTTTATTGTTTGCCAGCGCCGTAAATCTAAAAATATTTTCAAGAAGTGAGCCTTCGGTAAGTCGTTCGGTACTGGCGCTAATTTTTTTGCTGATGGGTTTATTCATGCTGTTCCGCGCGGTGTATTTTTTGTTTTTCCACATGAATGCAGCCACCATGTTGGACGGTTCCTCTTGGTTGAATGCCATCACGCCTTTGGTAGTTGCAGTATTGCCAGTAATTGGCACCACGGCATATTTACTGATGTGCTCGGACCGAATTCGCCGACGATGGGAGCTTGCGGCTTCGACGGATTATTTAACTGGATTGGCAAATCGTCGAACGGTGACAGAGGCTGGCGAGCTTGCTTTTTATTCAGCCCAACGACAAGTGCATCAGTTATCGGTTGCCGTTATTGATGTCGATCACTTCAAAGGCGTGAATGACCGTTATGGTCACAACAGCGGTGATCTTGCCTTGAAGCACATTGCCAGCATGCTTGAAAAAGCCGTTCGTAAAAATGATTTACTAGGACGACAGGGCGGAGAAGAATTTGTCGTATTACTCAATCAGGCAGATCGCGAGCAAAGCATCGCAGCAGCAGAACGCTTGCGTACAGCTGTGCAAGACAATGTCCTGGATGTTGAGGGGCAGGCCATTCCATTGACGGTATCAATTGGATTGGCGAGCTATCAAGACACTGATCGAAATTTTAATGCTTTATTACGTCGTGCCGATCAGGCTTTGTATGCCGCCAAGAAAAACGGGCGTAATCGGGTTGAAGTTGCCGAAACCGATTCTTCAATGGATGCATTAAACAATTAACGTAGATTTTTCTTGCGTTCGGCGGTGTAATGCCACCATGGCAGTGCTTCACTGCCTTCCATAAAACGCACGGCAGCGATCATGATGTCGCAAACACACGGGTCGTTGCGCACACCCATAATTTCACCAAGGCGATGGTAAAGCTTGTAAGGATCTTTACCGATCAATTGTTTCGGCTCGAAAATATCCATCGAGCGTAAATCATTCGCTATCGATTTTCCGACATTAGGAATGTCTTCGAGTTTTTTTGCTTCGCCGGCCGTTTTTGCTTTCATATATTTGATGAGGTAGTTGAGGATTGGTTAAGAGCAGGTAGAAAATTTTTAGTGTTCAACAACGTAGCCCGGGTCATGGCTCCATCTGACCCGGGTTGCTTTGCGAAATAATTTCATTGTAGGAGCGAGCTCTGCTCGCGAAAACCTGCGCCGAGGCAGGTTTTTTGCGAGATTGAAAAATGCTCCTGCTCTTCAATCGCGGTTACAGCTTTTTGCTTTTGTTGCGGATTTACTCGCGCTAGTGAGTGCTCCTAGGGTTTTATCTTGTGGTGCTTGTGATTTTTAGACGCAATTGCAGATCAACCCGGGTCAGATGGAGCCATGACCCGGGCTACGTCATGTTTAATCCTCGTCAGCATGCGGTCGGTAGGAATCAATTAATTGCTTCTGCACATTGCCCGGCACCGGTTCGTAATGGCTGAAATCAATATCGTAACGACCACGTCCTGCGGTGGCGCCTTTAAGCTCGGTGGCGTAATGGGTGAGTTCTGATAAAGGCACTTGCGCCTTGATGATGATCTCGCCATTTCTTGCGGCATCGGTGCCGTTGATGCGCGCGCGCTTCGATGCCAACCCGCCAGTAATATCGCCCATATGTTGCTCGGGCGCTGATACTGTTAAATCGACAATCGGTTCGAGAATTTGCGGTTTGGCTTTGGCAATCGCATCGATAAAAGCTTTTTTACCGGCCGCCACAAAAGCAATTTCTTTTGAATCGACATCATGGTATTTACCATCATAAACCGTGACGCGTACATCCTGTATGGCATAACCAGCAATCGCACCGCCGTGCAGTACTTGCCGCACGCCTTTTTCCACAGCTGGCAAATATTGCCCCGGAATCGTGCCGCCTTTAATGGCATCGATAAATTCAAAACCACTTCCGCGATCCAAGGGTTCGATTCGCAAAAACACTTCGCCAAATTGTCCGGCGCCGCCGGTTTGTTTTTTATGCCGATGATGACCTTCGGCATTCACACTAATGGTTTCGCGATACGCAATACGTGGCGGCCGTGATTTTACTTCAACCGCAAAGCGTTCTTTCATACGGTCGAGCATCACGCGCAGATGTAATTCACCGAGCCCGCGAATCACGGTTTCATTTAATTCGGGATTATGTTCGATATGAAAGCACGGGTCTTCTTCGGCCAATTTATGTAGTGCAGTTGAAAGTTTTTGTTCCTGGCCGCGCGTGGCGGCTTCAATAGCCAGGCCAAACATTGGTTTGGGAAATTCAATGGGTTTTAGATGAATATGATCTTCATCGTGCGAATCATGCAAGATGGCGTCGAAATGGATTTCTTCAATTTTTGCCACAGCGGCTATATCGCCGGGAATAGCGTAATCAATTTCAACATGGTCTTTGCCTTTTAGCTTGAACAAATGCCCAACCTTGAAGGCTTTTTTGCCATCGTCGATAAATAATTGCGTGTCCTTTCGTACAGTGCCCTGAAATACCCGGAACACACTCATCTTGCCGACAAAAGCATCATTCACGATTTTGAAAACATCGGCAATAACATGTGCCTTGGCATCGGGCAAGGCTAGAAGCGATTCGTTGCCTTTCATAAATAGTGGCGGGTTGGCTTCAAACGGATTCGGGAACAAGCGTTCCGCAATATCCAGCAATTCTTTTACCCCGGCACCATTACGCGCCGAGACAAAACAAATCGGCACCAGATGACCCTCGCGCAAACATTGCTCAAAAGCATCGTGTAATTCATCACCCGACAAACCTTGTTCGCCTTCTTCAAGATAATGGCCCATTACGGTTTCATTGACCTCGACGACTTGATCAATAATTTTTTGATGCCAATCGCTTACCGAACCAATATCCGACTCGCCCTCTGGTTTGAAAAAACAATCCACTACGGCTTTGCCGTTTTGCGAAGGCAAATTAAGCGGCAGACATTCGTTGCCGAATTCTTCGCGGAGTTGTTCGACCAGATTATTGAGTTTGCCGGGATCAGCATCCATTTTATTGATGACCAAGACACGACAGAGGTTTCGGGTTTTGGCGACTTCCATCATCCGGCGAGTGCCGTATTCAATACCATTACTCGCATTGACCACGATGCAAACGGTATCGACTGCAGAAAAAGCCGACAGCGTAGGCCCGCGAAAATCCGGATACCCCGGTGTATCAAAAATATTCAGATGAATACCGGCGTGATCGGTGGATGCCAATGTGGTGTTGAGTGAATGCCCTCGCGCTTTTTCCATCGGATCAAAATCCGACACCGTGGTACCGCGTTCAATACTGCCTGCCGTTTGTATTGCGCCACCGGCATGCAGCAGGGCTTCAAATAAGGTGGTTTTGCCGGTGCCTGGGTGGCCTGCCAAGGCCATGTTTCTGATTTGTTGCGTTGTGTAAGACATGAGGCCAGTTCTCCTTTTTAAACGGGAGACCCTAAAAACCCATATTTCGTCGCAATACTGCGTTGCAAGCGGAAAATAATTCCTTACACATGAACTATATGCGCGTCATTATTTTCCGCTTGCGCCTTGTCTTGCTTAGAACTATGGATTTTTAGTGTCTCCCTGGTAGAAGGGCGTCACGGCTGGCGTGGAGGGCGCAGGATGTTTTGATTATCCCGAGTCGCGCGTCGGTCATGGCGATTCCGGCATCGCCGGACGCTTAGTTTTCTCTTCTCCAAAGCGTAGGTCAATGGGTTTACACTAAATACCCGATTAACTGGAGAAAGACCATGGGCTTTAAACGGATTGCTACTGCACGCTGGGAAGGTGATTTGATGAGTGGCAAGGGTGTGATGAGCACGCCGCAAAGCGGTTTATTTGCCGATCAAAATTTTTCGTTTAAAACACGCTTCGGTGACGAAAAGGGCACCAATCCTGAAGAATTATTGGCGGCGGCGCATGCCGGTTGTTTCAGTATGGCTTTATCGGCGGTGCTAGGTAAATCCGGATTTGCACCAACCCGTATTGAAACCCGCGCCGAGGCGATGATGGAACCTGGCATGGATCCCGGCCCAACAGTGACCGGTGTGCATTTGATTGTATCGGCGAGTATTCCTGATATCAGCGCCGAGAAATTTCAGGAAATCGCTAATGCTGCAAAAGCCGGTTGCGTGATATCACGAGCACTCGCCGTTCCCGTGACGTTGGAAGCGACACTTGTCTAAAGCGAGTGTGTTGTTTATTCACGGCGCCGGAGGCGGTGGCTGGGAATGGAATATATGGACGCGCGTTTTTCAGGCGCATGGCTTTTATGTGCATGCGCCTGATTGCCTGCCTTCGACTGCAGGTTTGGCAAATACTACGCTTCAAGATTATCAGTTACAGATGCAGCAACATTTGTCGGCGATCAATTCGCCGAAGATAATTGTCGGCGCAAGCCTCGGCGGCTTGCTGGCTTTAATGAATGCCGATCAAGTCGATGCGATGGTATTGATCAACCCGATGCCGCCTGCGCCTTTTCATTTGCAAATACCGACGCGAGAAAAATATCCGGATATTATTCCTTGGCAATCGAGTGCAAGTTTGCAAGGCACGCGTCGAGCTTTGTTTGATTGCGATGATATGACTTGCTTATATGCATTTCGACATTGGCGCGATGAATCGGGCGCGGTGATGAATGCGGCGATGGCGGGTGTCACTATCGTTCAGCCGGTTTGTCCCGTGCTTCTGATGGCATCCGAACAGGACAAAGATGTTCCTTTTTCGGCATCGAAAACTTTTGCGAGCAATCTGAACGCCTCGTTTATTAATCTGCCTACAAGCAGTCATGTCGGGCCTTTGCTGGGTAGAACTGCGATGCAGTGCGCACTGCAGGCTGTCGCATTCCTGAACAGTATTTTCCGATAGCGTTTGATTCAGGAATGTTTAATTTTCAAGGCCGTAATGTTCGCATCACGCCAATCCGGCGCTGGGAGTTAAAAATGAAACGTCTTGCACTGACTGCCTTGGCACTTGCATCCACCGCGCTCTCGGGCGCTGCTTTCGCCGACGATTATTATAATCAAGGCAATAACCGTTCCGGCTATGAATATAACAATGGTTATGCCAACAACGGCGTACGTTATGACAATGCACGCGTGCTTAGTGTTGACCCCATTATCGACCAATACACCTCGCAATCGCGCCGCGAATGCTGGGTAGTGTCCTCACGTAGTAATAATCGTTATGGCAATCGCTACGGCAATAATCGCTACAACAATAATTACAATCAAAATAACTACAACCGTAATTACAGCAATGGCATCGGCAATAATACCGGCGCGGTACTCGGCGGTGTATTAGGTGCAGCGATTGGTAATCATATCGGTAGCGGTGACGGACGTCGTGCAGCAACTGCTGTTGGTGCCGTGCTCGGTTACGCGATTGCCCGTGATGCACAAAATAATCGTGGCAATAATTCTCGCTATTCCAATAATGGCTATTCTGATGATAATTACAGCAATAACTATGATTATCGCAATGACCGTCAAAGTAATGGCTATTACACCGAACCTAATGGCCAACTACGTTGCCGCATGGTGAACGACGACAACTATGCTTATGGCTATCAAAATAATCGTTATGAAAATAACAGCGACTACCGCTATGGCCGCGACCAGTACGTTAACGAACGCTATCAAGATCGTTACGACCATGACCGCAATGACAACCGTTACGAAAATGCCCGTGTCACCGGCTACCGCGTGACGTTTGAGTATCACGGCCAGACTTATAACACTGTCACCGACTATCACCCCGGCACCAATATTCGCGTTCGTGTGAATGTAGAAGCCGATGGTAATAATCAAGTCGGCTATAACGACAGTAATAACCGTTACTCGCGTTATTGATCAAAAAAAAGGAGCCGCAAGGCTCCTTTTTTGTAGGAGCGCCTTTAGGCGCGATAGGCCTGCGACGATGTTTCATGTAGGAGCGCTCACGAGCGCGAAAAACCTGCGATAAAGCTAAACCGTAGGAGCGAGCTCTGCTCGCGAAATCCCTCGACGCAGGTTTTCGCGAGCAGAGCTCGCTCCTACACTGAGATTATTCCGCAGGCCTTTCGCGCTCGTGAGCGCTCCTACGGAGGCATTAATCCCAACTCAAACTACCTGTGATTACGGTCTGCGTTTTTCCGCCGATCCAGACTTCGCCGTCATCATCAACAAGAACTTGCACGAAACCATTGCGACCAACTTCGCGGCCTTGGCTGGCGATATAGGTGTTGCCAATATCTGCCAGTAATTTTTTTTCATGCATCAAAGCAGCAATAGCAGCATTGGCACTGCCAGTAACAGGATCTTCCGGGATGCTATCGGCAGGGCAGAAGGCCCTAACAACCAATTGGTAGTCGGGTGAGTTGGCGCGAGCAAACACCGATAAGCCAACTGAATTGCTTGCGATGGTCAGTGCGGCAATTTCGGGTAGCAGAGGTTTCACTTCACGCACGGCTGCTTCATTCGCTAATTCAACACACCACCACAGCGGCCCGTTACTCATTAAAGTCGGGCTCAAGTCGCCAAGAGACATATTGCCTATCGCAACATTCAAAAGTGCTTGAGTATTTGTATCATGCGGAATAATTTTTGCGCGCGGTGCACGCACAGAAATGCAGCGATTGTTACCATCGCCTTCGGCGTTTATCGGCAATAAACCAGCGGCACATTCTTGTACCAGCTTGCCATCAATAGCCTTGATCAGACCCGATTCTAAAACGGCATGTGCAGTGCCAACACTAGGATGACCAGCAAAAGGCAATTCAGACATCGGCGTAAAAATACGTACGCGATAACTAGCTTCCGATTTGGTCGTGGGCAATACGAAAGTGGTTTCCGACATATTGGTGAATTTCGCGAATGCCTGCATTTGTTCGGTGCTCAGGTTTGCGCCGTCCAGCACAACCGCCAAGCCATTGCCAGCGCCTGCAACATCGGCAAACACATCGCATTGTAAAAAACGTCTGGTAATCGTCATGGTCATCTCATTTAATCCAGTTCATATTGCCATTGATAACGGTTTGGCATTCGCCGCCAACCCAGATATCGTCTTGTTGCGATGCGCGTAAATCAATCGTGGCATCGTGACCAATTTCTCGGCCCTGACTTACGCGATAATTATTTCCGATGCTTTTTAGTGCGCCGCTATCGAGTAAATAGGCAGCGATGGTGGCATTGGCAGCGCCTGAGGCGGGGTCTTCCTTGATACCGAAAGCCGGTGCAAACGCGCGCACAGCTAATTGATAATCCTGGCCTTGGCAGCGCGAAAACACACAAAGGCCCATGCTGTCTGTCGCTTTCGACATGGCGGTAATGGCTGCGTGATCGGGCTTTAAGTTACGTAGCGCGTTTTCATCACGTATTTCCGCTATCCACCATTTACGCCCACCTTCAACCAAACTGGGTAATAGCTCACCGAGTTTGAGTTGCGAAAAAACGGCGGCAGCTTCTGTCGAACCAGCATCAAGCACATCAATATTTTTCACCACCGGCGCACGAAAAAACAATCGGCGGCGGAATTTTTTCGAGGTCTCGATACGGATTGGTATCAGACCCGCGCCGCATTCCTGAATAATCTCGCCATTTTTTTTGTTGATCTGCTTCGATACCAGCAAAGCATGCGCCGTTCCAAGACTCGGATGGCCGGCGAACGGAATCTCGCGCTGCGGGGTAAATATGCGAACCCTGTAATCGGCGCTCGCCTGCGTTGGCGGCAGTACGAAAGTGGTTTCCACCAGATTGGTCCATGCTGCAATGGTCTGCATTTGCTCGCCCGTCAGGCCCTCGGCATCCAGCACGACCGCAAGCGGGTTGCCACAGCCCGGTCGTTTTGAAAATACATCAACTTGCAGGTAAGGTCTTGGGGGCATTTCAGATCCAAATTTATAAGCAACGGGGGGCGGCATAGTTTATTATTTGCCCTTTGGTTTGTCTTTAAGCAGGCGTCATTTGCAATGAACCCCACGGGCTGGATTGTATTGAAATTCGGCGGCACTAGCGTGTCGCGTCGCAATCGTTGGAACATCATCGGTCAGTTGATGCGAAAACGCATGCAGGACGAAAATGTCCGTGTGCTGGTCGTGGTGTCGGCTTTGTCGGGTGTCACCAACTCCTTGCAGTCGATAATCGACCAATACGCCGATCGTTCAGCCGTGCAAACTTTGGTCGATGCGCTGATTGAAAAACACCGTGCTTTTTGTCTCGAGCTGGAAATTGATACCGACAAAGTGTTGTCGAAACGTTTCGATGCATTGCAAGCTTTAGTGAGCGATGCACGCCGCGAACTGGCTGAACTTTCCTGGCAGGCCGAAGTGCTGGCGCAAGGTGAACTGCTTTCGTCCACACTTGGCGTGGCGTATTTATGCACTCAAGGCATGGACGTGCATTGGTGCGATGCCCGTGACGGTTTGAAAGCCATTGTTATGACACATCAAACGGCTTGGGCGCAGCGATTATCGGTTTCCTGCGATTATCAAACCACGGCAAATGTAGAAGCGATGTTTGCAGGCGATGCGAGTTTATTTGTCACGCAGGGTTTTATCGCACGTCATCCCGACGGCAATACCGCCATTCTGGGTCGTGGTGGTTCCGACACTTCGGCGGCTTATTTCAGCGCTTTGCTGAAAGCACGCCGGGTCGAAATATGGACTGATGTGCCAGGCATGTTCAGCGCGAATCCGCGTGCAGTTCCGCAAGCGCGCTTGCTATCGAAACTCGATTACGAAGAAGCCCAGGAAATCGCTTCGACGGGTGCGAAGGTTTTGCATCCGCGTTGCATTCATCCATGCCGTGATTTACGCGTGCCGATCTGGATTCGCGATACCGAGCGCCCCGATATGCTGGGCACCGTGATTGATGATCGCAGCGCCTCGGTCGCCGGCGTTAAAGCGATCAGCTCGCGCCGCGGTATAGTGCTGGTATCGATGGAAACCATCGGCATGTGGCAACAAGTCGGGTTTCTGGCCGATGTCTTCGAGCGTTTCAAGAAGCATGGCCTGTCGGTCGATTTGATTGGTTCATCCGAAGCCAATGTCACGGTGTCGCTTGACCCTTCTGATAATCTGGTGAATTCCAATGTGCTCGATGCGCTCTGCGCCGATTTATCGGAAGTCTGCCGCGTTAAAGTGATTGCGCCTTGCAGCGCCATTACTTTGGTCGGTCGCGGTATGCGTTCATTGCTGCATAAACTGACCGATGTCTGGAGTGAATTTGGTCGCGAGCGTGTACATTTATTGTCGCAAAGCTCGAATGATTTGAATCTTACTTTTGTAGTAGATGAAGGCTTTGCCGAAGATTTAATGCCGACCTTGCATGCCTTGTTGATTGCATCGGGTGCAATGCCGGTCGATGAAGGTTTAGTCTTTGGCCCGAGTTGGAATCAAATTGAATCTGCACTTAAAGAGCCTGCAGTGACCTGGTGGCAAACCAAACGCGAGTTATTAATTTCAAAAGCTGCCAAAAACACACCGCTCTATGTTTATGATCTGGCCACGGTGCGTGCACAGGCAAAAGCCTTGAAAGCCGTTGCCGCGATTGATCGGCATTTCTATGCGATCAAGGCAAATTCGCATCCGCGTATTTTGCAAACGCTATACGCTGAAGGCTTTGGTCTTGAATGCGTATCGCAGGCCGAACTTGAGCATGCGTTTGCGTCGGTTCCGACTATCAAGCCGACCGATATTTTATTTACGCCAAGCTTTGCGCCACGTAGCGAGTACGTATTTGCCTTTGATCGTGGTGTCAATGTCACGATCGATAGTGTGAGCTGCCTGCAACAATGGCCGGATGTATTTGGCAATAAAAATATTATTCTGCGAATCGACCCGGGCTTTGGTCAAGGCCATCATGCAAAAGTACGTACTGGCGGAAAAGAAGCAAAATTTGGCTTGGCGGTAAAGGATGTTCCAGCCTTTGAAGCCGAAGTAAAAAAACTGAACACTCGAATTGTCGGCTTGCATTCGCATATCGGCAGTGGAATTTTTGATGCTCAACATTGGGCAACGGTCTATGCGCAGCTCGCTGCCATTGCTGATCGCCTCGGTACGGTATCGAGTATCGATGTCGGTGGCGGCATTGCCATTCCCTATAAACCCGACGACACCGAATTTGATTTGCAGGCTTTCGGTGCCGTGCTGGCAGAATTGAAAGCGGCGTATCCGCAATATCAATGCTGGGTTGAACCGGGGCGCTTTATGGTCGCGCAAGCCGGTGTGTTATTGGCGAAAGTCACGCAAACCAATAGCAAGCAAGGTGTGCGCCGCATTGGTCTGGATGCCGGCATGAATGCCTTAATGCGGCCGGCACTATACGATGCCTGGCACGAGATCGTGAATCTTTCACGACTCGATGAACCCGACGGCATTGCTGCCGAAATAGTCGGCCCGATTTGTGAAAGTAGCGACGTGCTCGGCCATCGTCGTTGTCTGCCCAATACCACTTCAGAAAACGATATCGTCGTAATTGCAAACGCCGGTGCTTATGGCTATGTCATGGCGAATCGCTACAACCTGCGCGAATTGCCGCAGGAGGAAATACTAGATGACTAATTTTGACCGTGAAAATATCAAAGCCTTTCGCTTTGTCCGTTGCGACTTCGATGCGCAAACCGGTGTCGCTGCATTGGCTTATGCTTTTGATGATGGCGATGAGTTAATTGAAACCGTGCAGTTTCCGGGGGCGCCGTTTGTTTTATCGCAAGCGCAAAAAACCGCTGCCGAACAAGCGTTGAAGTTGTTGCATCTAATTGCCGGTGTCAGTTATTACAAAGCTGCCGTGCCGCCGGAAATACGCATCGAGACGGGCGACATCGATGCCGATACCGCTGCATTCCTGCAAATGCTCTATGAAAATGGACTCGGTGAATTTGCCTATAGAAACGGTTTGAATTTGCGTGGCAAAATTAAATTTCCGCACAGCACCGAATCGCAAGCAAGTGCAGGCATTGCAAATCTTAAGCAGCATGCCTTGGTTGCTATTGGTGGCGGCAAGGATTCTTTGGTCAGCATTGAAGCTCTGCGTGCTGCGGGCATGAATCAAACCATCACCTGGATTGGCAGCTCGCCTTTGATCAAGGCTTGTGCCGAGCGAACAGGCCTGCCATTGCTCAATATCGAAAGAAAATTACCTGCGGCCTTGTTTGAAATGAATAAGCAGGGCGCCTTGAATGGCCATATCCCGGTTACCGCCGTGAACTCGGCTATTTTGGTGATGGCGGCGATCTTGAATCAATCCAATCAGGTCGTGTTCTCGAATGAACGCTCTGCCAGTTATGGCAGCATTATTCCCGGTACGGGCGAAGTGAATCATCAATGGTCCAAAGGCTGGGCATTCGAGCAAGCTTTTGCGGCGCAGGTTAAAAAAACCATTGCAGCGGATTTAAATTATTACTCATTGCTAAGGCCGTTTTCGGAATTGGCGGTGGCGCGTGCGTTTGCCAATATTGATCGTTATGACGCGTATTTTTCCTCATGCAATCGCAATTTCCATATTCTTGGCGATAAACCCGCACAGCGTTGGTGTGGTGTCTGCCCGAAATGTCATTT
>JAYSXB010000089.1:0-4910 GCA_043717775.1 Arenimonas sp. | reverse complement strand
TTGCCGTCGCTATTGGTTTATTGATGGTGAATTTAATCCAGCCGGGCTTGCACTTGGATCAAGCGCTGGTGGCTAAAGCAATGGAGCAATACGCCAGCAAGACGGGAGAAATTGTGGCGTCCGGGCAGCAGATGAACTTCATGGATTTGCTGATTAATATTGTTCCGAAAAATGTGCTTGCCGCTGCAATCGACGATAAACAAAAACTGGGCGTGGTGTTTTTTGCCCTGATGTTTGGTATTGGTTTGGTGATGACGCCATCGCCAGCGACACAAGCGTTTAAAAATGCACTGCAGGGTTTATTTGAAATATGCATGCGCTTGATTGGTTTGTTTATTAAGCTGGCGCCGTATGCCGTCGCTTGCTTCATGTTTATCTTGTGCGCCAACTTAGGCTGGGACGTGCTGAAAGGCCTGGCGTATTTCGTGGCAACGGTTTTAATAGCGCTGGCAATTCACGGGTTTATTGTCTTGCCACTATGGGTGAAAATAATGGGCGGCATGTCGCCGCGTGCGTTCTTTCGCGGCAGCCAGGAAGCCATATTAACGGCCTTTGCAACGGCCTCATCGGCCGCAACTTTGCCGGTAACTTTGCGAGTCGCCGAAGAAAATTTAAAATTACCGCGCAAAGTATCACGTTTCGTTTTGACCGTTGGCGCTTCTGCCAATCATCACGGCACGGCTTTATTTGAAGGCATTACGGTTTTATTTTTGGCACAGGTGTCAGGCTTGCATTTGCCGTTGACGCAGCAAGTGATGGTACTCGGCCTATGTATTCTAGGCGGCATCGGTACCGCGGGAATTCCTTCAGGTTCTTTGCCCGTAATTGCCATGATTTGCGGCATTATCGGCCTGAAACCCGAAGGCATCGGCATTATTCTGGGCGTGAATACCTTCCTGGATATGTGCCGCACATCCTTAAATGTAACCGGCGATTTAGCGACCGCCGTCGTGGTCTCGAAGCGCAGTGGCGAGGCCGAACTAGCCGTTGTCGATGAAATCCAGAGCTAGCATTCAAGGTTTGCTAAATCAATCGCGACATCTGCGCCGGTCTCTGAGAAAATAGGCTGCCCGACGATCTGGGCAGCCCTTATCTGAATGAGCCGCCCATGCCGATTACCCAGCCAAGCCGTCGCGACCTTGCCAATGCCATCCGCTTTCTTGCAATTGATGCCGTAGAAGCCGCCAAATCCGGGCATCCCGGCATGCCGATGGGCATGGCCGATATCGCTGAAGTGCTTTGGAACGACTTCTACAGCCATAACCCGAATAACCCGAAGTGGTTTAACCGCGATCGTTTTGTACTATCTAACGGCCACGGCTCAATGCTGCATTACGCACTCTTGCATTTATCCGGCTATAACTTGCCGATGGAAGAATTAAAAAAATTCCGTCAATTGCATTCAAAAACGGCTGGACATCCAGAAGCCAGCGAAACGCCCGGTATTGAAACTACCACTGGACCGTTGGGGCAGGGTTTGGCAAACGCCGTAGGTTTTGCCTTGGCGGAAAAATTATTAGCGCAACGTTTTAATCGACCGGAATTTTCAATCGTTGATCACAACACTTGGGTATTTTTGGGTGATGGTTGTTTGATGGAAGGTATTTCCCATGAAGTTGCTTCGCTCGCTGGTACCTGGGGCTTGGGAAAATTAACCTGCTTCTGGGACGATAATAAAATTTCGATTGACGGCAATACTGACGGCTGGTTTACCGATAACACGCCCGCCCGTTTTGAAGCCTATGGCTGGCAAGTTATTCGAGGTGTTGACGGCCACGATAGCGATGAAATTATTCAGGCGATTAAAACCGCGCAAGCCGAAACCCATAAGCCGACTTTAATATGCTGCCGTACCAAAATTGGTTTTGGCTCACCCAATAAAGCCGGCAAAGAATCGGCACACGGTGCACCGCTGGGTAAAGAAGAAGTTGAAGCCACTCGCAAACAATTGAATTGGCCGTACGCCGCTTTTGAAATTCCCGAAGAAATTTATGCTGGATGGCGCGCAGGCAATACTGGTTTGGTGCGAGAAGAACAATGGAATCGATTGTTCGATAAATATGCAGATGTGTTTCCAAAAGAAGCCTTGGAATTAACCCGACGCTCGCACGGAGTATTACCGGAAACGTTTGCCGATGATGCCGATGCCTATATAGCCAAGCTGCAAATCGAAGGTCCGGTCATGGCTTCACGTAAAGCCTCGCAAATGGCGATTGAAACCTTCGCGCCTTTATTGCCGGAATTGATTGGTGGTTCGGCCGATCTTGCGCACTCCAATCTCACCTTATGGAAAGGCAGCAAATCGGTTACTTCCAGTGACGCCGATGCCAATTACGTTTATTACGGTGTTCGCGAATTTGGTATGAGCGCGATCAGCAATGGCCTTGCATTGCATGGCGGCTTCCTGCCCTACGACGCAACATTTCTGGTGTTTTCGGATTACTCGCGCAATGCATTGCGGATGTCGGCACTAATTCCTGCACGCAGCATTCATGTGTTTACTCATGACTCGATTGGTCTGGGTGAAGACGGCCCGACCCATCAGCCGGTCGAGCATATGGCCTCGTTGCGTTATATCCCAAACAATGATTTGTGGCGTCCCTGCGATGCCGTTGAATCAGCCGTATCATGGAAAAAAGCGATTGAACGCAAAGATGGCCCGACTTGCCTGATTTTTTCGCGGCAAAATTTGGCGCATCAAATTCGCGATGAAAAACAGGTCGCCAATATTGAACGCGGCGGCTATGTCTTGCATGATGCGGCGAACTTCGATGTCATTATTATTGCGACCGGTTCCGAGGTTGAACTGGCGATGCAAACAGCAAAACAACTCGATACCCAAGGTATCAAGGCACGCGTTGTATCAATGCCAAGTACCAATACCTTCGATAAACAAGATCAAGCCTATCGCGAATCCGTGCTACCGGCGGCTTGTCGCAAGCGAGTGGCGATTGAAGCGGGCGTCACCGATTTCTGGCGTAAATATGTTGGGCTTGATGGTGCGGTGATTGGTATCGATAGTTTTGGTGCCTCGGCGCCAATTGACGCACTCTATAAACATTTCGGTATTACGGTCGATGCTGCTGTCGCCGCGGTAAAGGCGCTGTAAGTCCATGAACGAAGCATTGGCATTCTTACAGGAGACCGCGGCGATCTGGTGGTTTTGGCTGATTGTGGCGTTTGTGATGGCAGGTTCGGCCGCATTCTCGGGAATGTTCGCGCTGGCATCGGGAACAGCATTCGGTACGCATTACCACACGTTGAGCTCGCGTCAGCGCTGGATGAGCCGTTTTGCCTTATACAGCGCCATATTGACCTGCTTTTTTACCACGCTGGTCGGCTTTGCCGCCGCGATTTATTGCGTAGTTTTATTGCTGCGCTGATTAGATTTCCGTAGGAGCGGCGTAAGCCGCGAATGTCTGAAAGATTCGCGGCTTACGCCGCTCCTACGGTGTTGATTCTTGTTGAAAGCCATTCACATGCCGATTGCCCTGCAAGTCGGCCACTCGCCATACTAGCTGTTAGCAAATAGCCGCCAGTCGGTGCTTCCCAGTCCAGCATTTCACCTGCAAAAAATACGCCGGGTTTTTGTATGCACATTAATTTGGCATCGAGCACTTGTTGCGTGACGCCACCAGCGGTGCTGATGGCTTCATCAATAGGGCGGGTAGCAGTGAGTTTTATTGAATAGAATTTTATGGCACGAATTATTTTTTCAATATCCTGCCAATCTTCTTTATTGAGTGCTTCATAAAGCAGTCCGATTTTTACACCTTCCAGACCGGTATGGCGGCGTAGATGATCGGTCATGGACCGCTTGCCGCGCGGTGCATTCAAATCTTTTCGCAGACGTTCAATACTGCGGCCAGGGCATAAATCACAGATCAATTGTGCAACACCATTTTTTTCGATGGCACTGCGCAAATCGCCAGAGACAGCATAGATGACGCTGCCCTCGATGCCATGCTCGGTAACAACAAATTCGCCTTGCAGGCTTTTTTGTGGATTATTTAAATCAAAACTGGAAATAACGACAGGCTTGATAGGTGCCCCGGCGAAGCGAGATTTGAAGTGCTCGCTCCAGGCATGTTCAAAACCACAGTTGCTTGGCTTCAAAATATTCACTTCGATGCCAGCTTTTTGCAGCCACGGTAACCATTGGCCATCGCTACCGAGTTTTTTCCAGCTGCCGCCGCCCATCGCAAAAATAATGGCGTGTGGCGATAGCGTTTTTAAACCATCGGGTGTTTCAAAACATAATTCTTTATTTGTGTTCCAGCCAATGCAACGATGGTGCATATGAAAACGCACGCCGTTCTCGCGCAATCGACGAACCCAACCTCGCAATAAAGGAGCGGCTTTTAAATCGCTTGGAAATACCCGACCGGAACTGCCGACAAAGGTCTCGACGCCATACGTTTTAGCCCAAGCTCTTAGCGCATCGGCATCAAAATTATTTAACCAGCCGCGCACCCAGGCGCTTTTTTCGCGATATCGGCCCACAAAAGGCTCAAAATTCTCTGAATGAGTGAGATTTAGTCCGCCTTTTCCCGCCAATAAAAATTTTCGACCGACCGAACCCATACTGTCGAAGACTTCGACTCTAAAACCTTGATTTAATGCGGTTTCCGCCGCTATTAGGCCGGCAGGGCCACCGCCAATGATGGCTAAGAGTGGCTTGTCAGTAGCGGTTTTTACGGTGGAATCAGGCTTCAAAAGGGCATTTCCGGCGGTCGGGCGAGCCAATTATGGTGTTTTTCTGAATAAATCGCTGCTTGACAAGTGCAAAACATTTTAAATTCGCGTATCGTTCGCCTACTGTTTTTGCTTGGGTCACGGTGCATTGTGACCCGATGCGGTAGATCTACTGGTCCGCTACATCGCTTCAGATCACTCCATGCAAGCTCAGT
>JAYSXB010000088.1:0-12656 GCA_043717775.1 Arenimonas sp. | reverse complement strand
TTTCGCGTGCCCAGTAAAAACCCTATTTTGATCGGTTCGTTTTTGGCTAATGCTCGACAACCGGCCCAGCTCGCAATGGCTTGCGCCATATATTCAATGCCGGTCCATGCTGGGACACCTTCATCCACCGCCAGCACATGGCTTTCACGAACCCAGGCTTCTGCGATGACGGTGTTTTCATCATGGCTCAATAGACGATCAAGCCAGCGCATGGTGTCGCGATGCGGCAACACCTGGTCCAGAGTAATAATTTCTTTGAGTGAAACCTCAGTTAAGTCGGCACGCCCCAAACAAATCGCGGCATTACTACCGCCAAATGCAAAACTCTGGCTCACTATATTTTGCAGCGGGCGTAGCGATTTTTGTCCGGGCTTTACTAATTGTATCGACGGTATGCTGTTGTCACTTTGGCCGTCCCACCAATGTACCGGCAAAATATTTTCCGGATTTTGCACCAAGCTTAACCAGCACAAACCAGCTTCAATCGCACCCGCTGCACCAAGTGCATGTCCGGTCATCGCCTTGGTCGAACTTGCTGGTGTAGTGTCGCCAAAAATAGTATTGACGACGCGGGCTTCCATTGCGTCATTTTGCAAGGTCGCGGTGCCATGCAAATTTATATAGTCGATTTGATTGGGTGCCAGATTTGCCCGCTTTAATGTTTGCATCAAAGCACTCATCGCCCCCGCTCCGCTAGGTTCAGGGGCCGACATATGGTGTGCGTCTGAGCTCTCGCCCCAGCCAAGTAATTGAACAGGCCCGGGTTCACGACTCATGATAAACAAGGCCGCACCTTCACCAATATTGATGCCTTTCCGGTTTGCAGAAAACGGATTGCAAGGCTCAAGTGAAATGGATTCCAGAGCGCCAAAGCCGGCCAATGTAAAAGCACATATAGAATCGGCGCCGCCGACAATGACTACGTCGGCCAAACCGGCGTTGATTAAACGAGCTCCGGATGCCATTGCTTTCGCACTCGATGAGCAGGCAGTAGAAATCACATGACTCGGTCCGGTCACACCTAAAATATGACTGAGAAATAAAGCTGGCGTACCGGCCTCTTGTTGCATGTAATGAAAATCTTCCGGCCACTCTGCGTCTTCAAGTTTATGGGCATGTGCCAATTCGCTTTCACTAACACCTGATGTGCTGGTGCCCAATACCACGGCAATTCGATCGGCACCAAAACTCTGAATAAATGAATTAATCGCCGTCTGAATTTGTACCGATGCAGCCGCAATAAGTTGATTATTGCGGCTGCGCCAGCGTTTCTCCAAATGCGAAAGATCAGGTAGTTCGCTATTTACACAGCCGACATAAGAAGCACGACCAGCGGAATATTTTTCGCTGACTGTCAAAGTGGCAGGCAATGTATGGCTAAACAAGTGTTTGGCCACCTGGTCTTTATCGGCTCCCATCGAACAGACGATGCCGAGTTCATTTAGAAAAAGCTTACTCATACCAGGGTCTTTTTATTCACGCTGCCGAACAAAGTTCTACTAACACGCCTAAGCGGCGTTTGGTTTCGGCGACGTAAGGGTTTTTTAAATCCCAGGCATAACCGGCCAAAATTGCACAAATCATTTCACGCACTTCAGGCGACTGGTTTTCATGAAAAATTATTTTCTGGAAACCACCTTCATACCATGACTCGACGAAGCCACGGAAGGTATCGACCCCTGCACGTAAAGGCGCACCATATTCTTTTTGCCAATCGACTACCTCACCTGCGAATCGTTTTTTCAAGCAGGCGGCAGCTAGGCTTGCCGATTTAAAAGCAATGGTTACACCCGATGAGAACACCGGATCCAGAAATTCACCTGCATTGCCCAAGAGTGCATAATTATTACCCCAAAGAGAATCGACATTCGCCGAGTAACCAATAATTTGGCGCGCCGGTGTGTCCCACGCGGCATTTTTGAGCAATGTGGAAAGCCCCGGATCTTCACCGACTATGGCTTGCAGGCGTTCGGTTTCACTGCCTTCATATTGTGCGAGGAACTCTGTTTTCGCCACGACACCGAGCGAACAACGACCGTTTGAAAATGGAATTGTCCAATACCAAACATCACAATGCTCGGGATGGACAGTGACCAAGATTTTATTTCTATCGAAACTACCCAGCGACGTATTGTCCTGAACATGGGTAAAGATAGCGCCACGGGTCGGAAAGTTTGAGGGTTTTTCCAGTTTCAATAAACGCGGCAAGATTCGGCCAAAGCCGCTGGCATCCAATAAAAATTCGGCTTGTACTTGATAGATTTCGCCATCGGGTGCTTTCACTGTAACCGTAGGTTTATCGGCTTCAACATCAATGGCAATCACTTCATGACGATAACGGACTTCAGCACCGGCTTTTTCGGCACAGTCGGCCAGCACTTTATCAAAATCGGCACGTTGCACTTGGTAGGTGGTGCCCCAACCTTCTGAAAACTTTTTACGGAAATCAAAACTGGTACGTGAATCGCCACGTGCAAAGGCCGCGCCGTTTTTATATTGAAAGCCGGATTCAACCACCGCTTGCAACATACCGGCGGCCTCAATGTATTCCATACTTTGCGGCAATAAACTTTCGCCAATCGAAAAACGCGGGAATAATTCTTTTTCGATAATCAATACTTGACGATCTTGTTGGCGTAAAAAACCAGCGGCCACCGAGCCTGCGGGGCCCGCACCAATAATGAGTATTTCGGTTGTTTCAGTGCGCATCAAATATTCTCTTTTTTATAGGTGGTTTGACGTGCCGGGCTCGGCACACAAACGAAAACATGGTGACAAAATCCAGGACAAACCAACGCCAAACAGCATCGACAAGCCAAACGTGTGTAAAGCAGGTGTCGCCGATAAAGCCAGTAGTCCAAACGCAAGCAAAGTACTGGCAGCGCCCAGACAAACGGCGAGCCAACTGGAAGGGTCGGTATGATGCTCAAGCAGAAAAATACCGTAATCAACGCCGGTCCCTAATATTAAAAAATGTGCCAGCACGGTAAATAATTGAACCGGTTCGCCTAGCCAAGCCGAAGCCGACAGGCTCAATAAAGCCGCCATAACCGTCGGCAATAATGCGCGCCATGCGTTTGATTTAAAACGCCAAAACAGCGCCAATATCACCAGCACATAGCCAATGAAAAGCATTAATGTCATTTTGCTTCGGTAATGCGTTAGCAAGCCTGAAATTTCACCCGAACGATCCACCAATTTTATGCCTGCCATTGAACCGGTCGCCTCGGAAAGTCTGGCAAGCGACTCTGATGAATTCAGACCATTGAGCATCACCACACTGCCCCACTTGCCATCTACTTCACCCAAGTACTGGGCTTGCAGTGTCTTGGTAAATTTAAGTGGTAACCAGTCCATGAAACCAAATGCCCTCGCACTTGAAGCAGGCCGCTCAAGTGTTTCACCCAGTGATGTTGAAATGTCACTCAGTACTTTTTTCTCGATACCAGAAACCAGCGCCTGATTCTCGGACTGCCGTTGTGCCGATGGCACCCAATCGCTGAGCGCGCTGTATGAGCGAATGACTTTTTGTTCCATCAAGGCATCGAGATGTGGTTTGAGAGCTTCTTCCGTCCGCAATAAGTTTTCGGCAGAATTTGCCGTCACTAAAAGATATTGCGCCGGGCTCGGCAAGCCCAGAATTTCGGAAATATCTTTTTGCTGATTGATCAAACTGATTGGTGAACTTTGCAATTGGCGCAAACTATCTTCGGTATGCAGCTTTGAAAACCCGGACATAATAAACAAGACAAAAACTAATGCAATCCATTTATGCGATTTGTGTTTCCAGTTCCAACGTGGCCAGTAACTCAAGGACTGCGAAATTTTTTCTGATAAGAAACTACGCGCCGATGCTTGCTTATCCAAAAACGGAAACCAGCAAACAACTGTTAAAAATGCAGCACATAAACCTGCAGCAGAAAACACCGCCATTTGTTGCAGGCCCGGCAATGGCGCCATACCCAAACTTAGATATGCCAAGGCGCTCGTAATAAAAGCGAGCCACATGCCAGGCAATAGGTAGCGCATCATCGGCAAGGGTTTGATCTCGGGGTTGCCTTGTCGGCTTGAAAAATAATGGATGCCATAGTCTTCAGCTACGCCGACTAAGCTTGCACCAAATACCAAGGTGAGTAGATGCACTTTTCCGAAAATTAAAGCCGTCACACTTATACCGGCCGCCACACCAATCAAAAGCGAAGCCGATACCAGAATGAGCGGACGAACTTTCATGAAGGCAAAAAACACCAGCAACATAACCGCCGCCAGCGAACCGTAGCCGATGGTATTAATTTCCCAGTTGGCTCTAACTGCCGCCGCTTCCGCATGCAATGGCACACCGGCATTGAGAATTTCGATATCGGGGTGCGAGCGTTTGGCATCAGCACCTGCCGATTCAAGTAGCTGCTTCAAATGGGCGACACCGTCTAGTCGAAATGCGGATAACTCGCTGTCATATTGTAAAATCACCCAGCTTTTATCGCGGCCTTGTGTCACCAGTAGTCCATCTTCTTGTGTCACGCCATCACCTAAGCGGGCTTGCCACCAGTCCGCCGATAGCGCTAACGGGTCTGATATCCAATTGCTTAAACCGCTTGAGGCACCGACGCTATATAAACGCTCCAAGCTTGATTGTTGCAAACTCTCGATACTAGTTTGCTCAAGAGATTTTTTTTGTTGCGGGCTTAATAAGTGATCTCGATAACGCGCATAAAAATCCAGCGCTGCCTGGGTGTCATCTTCCGACATTTCTTGTACGCGCAACAAACCGGTAGATTTTTTAATACGAGCATCAAAAATCAACGCGGCCGATTTGGCAGCTTCCGAATCTTTACTACCGATCAAAACAACC
The DNA here is from genome assembly GCA_043717775.1 of Arenimonas sp. Classification (GTDB taxonomy): domain Bacteria; phylum Pseudomonadota; class Gammaproteobacteria; order Xanthomonadales; family Xanthomonadaceae; genus Arenimonas. The sequence continues at coordinate 7,804 of JAYSXB010000088.1, read as the reverse complement.
ACATGACCGGTCGCCACTTTCGCCATATTGGCATTGGCAAGAGTTTCCAAAACATCATGTTTTGTATTTGGCAGCAAGGCCATCACATCGCTATCGAGATTATTGGAGCGCCAAAACTGCAGTTGATGAAAACACAAAGCCAACACAAGGACCGACCATACGATGGCCATTGCCAACTCTATTCGATACTTTGGCTGCGGCTGATTCATTCGAAATAGTTCTTTTCTTCAGGCGTCAATGTATTAGGCACTTCGCTTAAGGCAGAAAAATGGAGCTCGGTCTGATCACCACTTTTTTCCTGCATTAATACCTGCTTGATATGCCGGTCGCCTTTTATTTCGATATGGGAAAACACTCTGGCCATGCCACCTTTGGGCTGCAATTGAAGGGTCCAGATGCCATTACTTTCAGTCCGCTCGATTTTAAAATACTTCGCCATATCGGCTTGATTACCCGACAACAGGGCCAGCATGATTTTATTCATGCCGGGGTTGGGCTTTTTGTTATTATTTTTTAGACCCGGATTTTTATTACTCAAGTTGACAATTTTTCCGGTGTTGCTGATCATTATTTGCGATGGAAACGGTTTAATATTTTGCCAGATAACACCGTCCGCTTTGGAAATCAGGAAACGACCTTCCGATTTCAAAGGATTACGAAAACCTTTCAAAGTACGAATCTGTTCAAATTCGCCACGCAAAATAGTCACTTCGGGAATCAAGGCTTGGTTGCTAATCTTAGCCTTGACGGTTCCGCTCAACAAACTCAACACGACCATCATAAGCATGGCGGCAAATGGCATAAAGTGTGAAACCTTCATGATTCAAGTCCGAGTTTTTGCAATAATATTTTTGGCGACGAAAAACACATTTCATGTGTTCTGATATCGACGGCGACTTGAATGGAATAAGCCCGCGTCAATACTTTACCGGACTCGAGGTCGGTCACCAGGTATTCAATCTTCAATCGGTTTTCCCACTCGGTAATTTTTGCGCTAACTTTTACTTTTTGTTCATAACGCAAAGCTCCGACATACTTGCTACGAAAATCCACCACTGGCCAGGCAAAACCGGAATCGCGCATTTGTGGATAGTCGTAATCAATTTTTTGCAAAAGCGCACAGCGGGCAAGCTCGAAATATTTCAAATAATGCCCATGCCAAACCACTGCCATTGGATCCAGATCATGGAATGCCGGTGATAATTCGATATCAGCAGACCAATCAAGCTTCATAAAGGCTCCATGAATCCGAACGAATTTCGTCGAGCAAAGCCCTGAGCTCTTTATCGAGCGCACGATCTTCGACAATAAAAGGAATCGAGGTTTGTAAGCGCGCATGCATATCGGCCAGTGTGGCACTTAACTTAACTTCCGGGTCCAGCCCCATCCGCAGCTCAACAGCCTGGCTGACGGTAATTAATAAAGCGGCAGCGACTTGTTCAGTCAGCTCAATAATGCGCAAACAATCGCGTGCTGCAATCGTGCCCATACTGACTTTGTCCTGGTTATGGCATTCGGTGGAACGTGAAAATACCGATGCCGGCATCGTCAACTTCAAGGCTTCTGCAGTCCAGGCCGAAGCACTGATTTGCAATGCTTTGAGTCCGTGATTCAGTGCTTTACGTTCGCCTTTTGCGCCGGTCAAGTTTGCCGGCAGACCATGGTTGTAGCGTTCATCAACCAGCAATGCCATTTGCCGATCCATTAAATCGGCAAGATTGGCCACGGTGTTTTTCATCGAGTCCATCACAAAGGCAATATGGCCACCGTAAAAATGGCCGCCATGCAAAACCATTTCTTGTTCGGCATCAATAATCGGATTGTCGTTCGCACTATTGAGCTCGTTTTCAATGGTTTGCTTAAACCATGGCAACGCGTCTTCAAGCACTCCGATAACATGCGGCGCACAACGCAACGAATAACGATCTTGCAAGCGCTTTTCATTACGCGGAGGTCGATCAGAAGCCAAATCTTCACGCAAACGAGCAGCAATGCGTTGTTGGCCTGCATGCGGCTTTACCGAAAAAAGTGTTTCATCAAAATGATGTGCGTTACCGGCACTGCCAATAACCGCGTAGGCCGTAATGCGTGTGCTTAAACGGGATAGATAATCGGCACGTTTCCAGGCCAGGCATGCCAAGGCCGTCATTACGGCGGTGCCATTCATGATGGCGAGACCCTCTTTCGGTCGCAATTGAATAGGCGCCATTCCTGCGCTACGAAGTGCATCGGCAGCCGAATGGATTTGCGTATTCACCATAACTTCGCGTTCACCGCAAAGCACTGCTGCCACATAAGACAAAGGCGTTAAATCGCCGCTGGCACCAACCGAACCTTCGGCAGGAATTCGCGGCAAAATATCGTGCTTAACCAATTCGGTAATTTGCTCAAGCAGAACATAACTCACGCCAGAAACGCCTTTTGCCAAAGACACAAGACGCGCTACTAAAATTGCGCGAGTTTCAACTTCATCAAAAAAACGACCCAGACCGCAACCATGATAGGTGTAAAGATGCTGCGGTAATTCGGAAATCATGGAAGGCGGAATGGTGACCGTACAGGAATCGCCGTAGCCCGTGCTGACACCATAGACGACGCCATCTTCGGCGATCAGTCGATCGACAAATTCTGCACCGCGACTAATTCGCGTCCGAAAGCTTTCTCGATCCGACAACAATAAATCACTCGTGCGTTGAGCAATAGCAATAACTTCTTCAATCGAGATATCGTTGCCTTCAATCAGCACCGAGTTATTTTTTATTTCATTATTTTTCATCACGCGCTGCCTGATCCCAAAACGGGAAAAAATTAAACCAATCATAGGGCGACTCTGTCACCCGCTGTTCCAACCACAATGCATACTTCGTCGCTTGCTGCTCAATCATCTCGTCACGTTTTTTGCGCGGCGTAATCATTGCATCGGCTATTTTTTCTACTTTTACTTCGTAAGCATTTTTACCACTGCGTGTGCAGACCATCGCAAATGCCGGACAGGCCAACAAGGACGCAATCAAATAAGGACCCGCCGGAAATGCTGCCGTCTTGCCGAGAAATGGCACCTGCACAATACGGTCGCCTGAAGTGGGAATGCGGTCGCCGGCAATAGCGATCATTTCGCCAGCAGCAATTCGATCTGCCAGCATCATGGCCGTGGGTGCATTGAATGCTGTCACTTGCAAAAAGCAAACTCTGCTTTGCGGGTTTATTTTATTCAAGATGCGATTAAAGCTACCGGCATGCGCCGTGTGGATTAGCACGTTAATTTTGATATCGTGTTTCCAGGTAGCGGCCGATTGCATAAGCTCAAGACAGCCAAGATGCGCGGTGACAATCAAACCGCCCCGTTTTTCGTCTAGCCCTTCGAGAATAATTTTTTGTTTTGACAAATCAAGCTGGTCATTCGGAAAATTACCACCAATGGCAAGTAACTTATCGAGCAAGGTTTCACCAAATTGAATAAAGTGTTTGAAGCCCTGCCACATACCGGGCGGTTTCTTGAACACGTGATGGGAAGCATGCAAACGCTGCAAATATTCCATCGAGGAACGGCGTGCAATCGGACGTGTCAACCAGTAATAGCTTACAACGGGATACAGAAAAAACCGGAATGGCAGTCGACCAAAAATGCGGAATACGCCGTATAAAAACCAGATGCCGCCAACAAATGTACTTTCGCCGATATCGGCCCAGTGTATTTTTTTCATGCTCGGCGCCAGCGTCTTAGCAAAATGGCGGGCCATGTCACCAGCATTGTGAAAAATAATTTCGCGTGCATTTTTGAAATGCGTACATTGTCGCGTAACGTATCGAAATGCGAGACGCCATCTTCAGGATAAATAACATGCGTTGGGCGATTACGAACACGAGTGCCATGCCAATGCGTGCGTACCATAATGTCGATATCAAAATCCATGCGTTTACCAATCGTATTGCTATCGAGCACTTTAATGGTGCTAGCCAATGCATATACGCGAAAGCCACACATGGAGTCACGAATTTCAAACGATAGCGTATTTATCCAGACCCAAATATGCGTGGCATAGCGGCCATATAAACGCGCTTTGGGTACCGAGTCGTCATAGATCGGGCAACCGCAAATAACGTCTTCCGGATATTGTCGGGCTTCTGCCAAAAAGCCAGGAATATCGGCAGGGTCATGTTGGCCGTCGGCATCAATTTGTAGCACATGACTAAAGCCCTGCTCAGCAGCATGACGAAAGCCTGCCATTACCGCTCCGCCTTTTCCTTGATTCTGTACCAGGTGCAAAACTTCAAGCTTGTCCGCATATTTTTCCTGCAGCCAGTCTAGAGCTATTGCACAAGCAGATTCGGAGCCATCATCCACGAGTATGCATGGCAAATTAAAAGCCTGAATTTTTTCGACTAAACGCGCTACCGGTTTTGCATGGTTATAAACCGGCACCACAATAATGGGTTTGAATGTTTGCAGCTGAGTGCTCATGCGGCATTTCCATTTTCGATTGCATTCTCCATTATGGAAAACATGACGCGGCCATTGGCATGCACACCGAGTGCTGATTCATAACGGAATATTAAAACGCCTTTTATCGCATTCCACTGGAGGTCCAAATGAATATCGTTATCTGGCCGGATGACTTGCTGGAATTTGAGGGCTTCGATTCGCAGAAAACGATGTTTGAAGCAGAATAAATCGCGAGCATGTTTGATCGCCCAATCAATCAGCGCAACGCCGGGCACTACGGCAGCATGCTGCGAAAAATGGCCATCGAAAATAATTAAATCTTTATTGATGTCCAGCACCAGTTGCGCTGAGTCGGCAGAGTGTTGCAGACTCTTGGTCGGCGGCAGGCTCAGTCGGAATAATTCGGCCAATACACGCTGGCTGGTTTTACCCTGACTATCGAGGGGCATTGCATCAAGAAAACGCCAATGCCTTGGAATCGCAATCGGATCGACTACGCCTTCCAAACTTTTTCGTAATTGATTCACAATGACTAACTTGCCATCGGATTCCAGGATGTTTTTTCCTGCGCTATTTAGAATGGCCACGGCGGCGAGACGCTCACGCTGACTGGGCAACACGACCAATTTGCATTCTTGAATCGATTCGGAAACCTGCAAATGTTTTTCGATCGCCGTCAAAGAGATACGGCGTTCTTCAAGTTTTATGATGCGATCACTGCGGCCTAATAACTCAAACTTATTGGAATCGCGCAAGGCTGCACGATCTTGCGTGACGTACCATTGTTCATTAGGCAAATGCGGCGAACGAATTTGTAAATGCTCATCGGCAATTTTCCATTCCACTTTTGGCAATGGCTGCCAGCTGGTAAAGCCGTCTTCCGATTGTCGCCATGCGATGCCACCGGTTTCACTACTGCCGAAGACTTCAATCGGCCTGCAATGCCATAGCTGCGTGACCTTGTCGGAAGACTCGGCACTCAGTGGACCACCGGATGAAAATACTGCACGAAGATGCGCTGTCATCGCCAGCCAATTTAAATTATCAGGCAGGCGTTTAAGATGTGCCGGGCTGGCAATCAATACGCTTTGCCGTGTCGATAATAATTCTACAATTTGCTCGGGGTATTCCAGACGTTGTGTATAGAACGCCCGCCCCACCGTTAATGGCCAAAGTATGCGAAACAATAATCCGTAAATATGCTGGTGCGAAACGGTGCCGTAAATAAGTGCATTGCCGAGTTTGTCGCCGAAACACATTTCCAACGCACTGACTTCGGCTTGCAATTGGCTTATTTTTTTCTCGATGGCACTGGGTTCACCCGTTGAACCGGAAGTGAAAATAATAAGTCCGATTTTTTTTGGATCGAGCTCGGATCTCGATATAGGGGTTTTAGCGAAGCCTTTTTCCGGTGCTAATAATGCCGATGGTGTCTCGCCCACTACCCCATCAACTAATGATGACAACTGCTTCAAGCTTGAAGGTAGTTTATCGCCTGGTAAAACAATTATTTTCCCTGAATGCCAAGCGCCCCAGAGCGCCGAAGCCAGTTCAAATGAATCTTCAAGATAGAGCGCATATTTCTCGCCCGACATGCAAGAAAAAAAATACTGCCAATCATCGATACGTTTAATGAAATCAGCACGCGTGATATTGCCATTGGGAGTTACTGCCACAAGCGACTCAGCACTATGCTTGGCAGACGGCAAGGCTAACTCATGCAATGAAGCCTGATCAGTCATGATTGGCCTGCGACGTATGCTTGGGCCGAATTAACCATTCACCGGCAAACAAGATTCCCATCAAACAATACGAAATTAGCCCGTTGTATAAAGCCCAAATTTTATCGGACGCGTACAAGGCGGTGAAAAGTGCGATGCTGCCATTGATCAGAAAAAAAAAACACCAGACCACGGTGACTTTTCGGGTGTAGGCAATGGCTTGCACAGGCAGATTGGGATCCTGCAATCTTGCCAAGCGTTCAATCACTGAAGGTGAATGCCATAGGCTTATGGCAAACACGCTCAATAGTGTGGCGCTAACAATTACCGGATATAGTTTTAGTGGAGTGGCATGATTTAAGTACATGCTCAGCAAGGCTAGTACTAAAGCTGCACCGGCGGCGTAGCGCCAGAATTTTTCCGGTGATGACAAAGCTCGCAATACGGCTACCGATAACAGTATTAAAGCTATCCAGCGCGGCTCTATATTGCCGAGGCTAAAATAAATCGCAATCGGATATAGAATCGTGACTAGCCCGATCAGGGCGTTACGTAATGACACGTTCTTTAATTTCGTTCTCGGAATGCATCATGCCATGCACTGCGTCAACCACGTCTTGCACGGTACGCACGGCTTTAAAAGCTTCTGGCTTTAGATTACTACCGAGTAGAGGTTTTAATTGCACGATGAGGTCAACGGCATCGATGCTGTCAATATCCAAATCTTCACCGAGCTTGGATTCAAGAGTGATTTTTTGTGGGTCGATATCGAAGGTATCTTTCATGATGCCGACAATATGTAAATATAAATCTTGTTTATTCATGGCGCGAATCTTTTTGACCTGGCATCACTGTTTACGTTGTTCTGCAATGAATGCAGAAAGAGTATTGACACTGGCGAAGTGTTTGCGAGTTTCCTCGGAGTCCGCCGCCAAGGTCACGCCATAGCGTTTTTGCAATGCCAGACCCAATTCGAGTGCGTCGATGGAATCAAGGCCCAGGCCTTCGTTGAAAAGTGGCGCGGCGGAGTCAATATCATCGGTCGTCATGTCTTCAAGAGACATGGTGGTGATGATCAGGTCCTTTATTTCCAATTCCAGCGCTTGCACGATGTAGCTCCGTAGTAAAAAAATGCGTCAGATAGTCGGTAAGTTTTCTTGCCGCCAAGGCCTCGGTATCGACACAAAAACTATCTACCGATATATCTGGCAGAACTTCAATGCTGACGTGAAAACGACGTGAAGGGATAGTGTACCACTGCAAACCCTTGGAAAGCGTTGACGGACAGCACTTAATCAGCACTGGAGTGATGTTTAAACGGCCACGAATGGCGATATTGGCGGCACCTCGCTGGAACGGCAAAAGGTGTTCAGGTTTACTGCGGCTACCTTCCGGAAAAATGACCAAATTCTTGCCCGACTTCACAGATTTGATGCAATCGGCGATCAATTGGGCACCATTATCATTGCTGATATAACCAGTCGCACCGACAGCCCCACGAGTGGCAATATTTTTGGCCAAGCCTGAACGTACAACGCAGTCGGCATTTTTCAAGAGAGAAATCAGGAAAACGATATCAATCAAGGTTGGATGGTTTGCAAGAATTAACAAGCCCGGGCGCTGTAAGCTCACTAGGCCC
>JAYSXB010000087.1:0-4918 GCA_043717775.1 Arenimonas sp. | reverse complement strand
CCTCGCCAGATTTGTCGCGCCTAAAGGACGCTCCTACGTTTAATATTTTCGCAGGTTTTTTCGCGAGCAGAGCTCGCTCCTACGTTTGGCATTTTCGCAGGGCTGTCGCGCCTGAAGGCGCTCCTACGATATCGATGGCCAGAACTGGCTGATACCTGCAACACCTTGCGCGCCGTGTTGGCGGGCATCGGCAATATCTTTCATGCCCAATCCGCCGAGTGCGAATATTGGCAGAGATACTTCATTTCGCATTTTCGCAAATCCGGACCAGCCAATGCCCTCGGCATCGGGATGCGAGTTTGTTTTAAGTACCGGCCCCAAGACGGTAAATAATGCCGCCATACTTTCAGCTTTTTTTAATTCATCGACATTATGACAAGCGCTGGAAAATACATGACCCGACAAAATTGTCGAAATATCTTCTTGCATCAATTGCGATGATTTTAGATGCACGGGACAATCAAGCATCTTAGCCAGTTCAATATCTTCGTTGATCAATAACATAGCCTTATGCTCGTGGCATAGAGTACGAATATCGATGGCGAGCTCTTTCAGTTTTTTTGGCGTCAGTGATTTGCATCGCAATTGGATCAAGCGAATGCCCGACACCAGCTGCTGCTCAATGCATGACAAGTAGCAACTTTTATCGCCATAAAATTCGGGCGTAATCGCCAATAAGTTTGGCATTGTTAACGCAGCCACCACCGGCTTGTCGGCTGGGGGCATGGGATAGGAAGCTAGTTTTTCCAAAGGCGACCAGGCCAGCGCCTGTTTTTCACGGCCTTTGGGTTTGCCGGTATAGGACTGCACTGTGTAAACATCAAGCACAATGCTTTTATTGGCATAGCGTTGTGGCACGCAAATCAATGGTTCAATATTACCAATACGAATGCCAAGCTCTTCGAATAATTCACGCTCTAAAGCTTGTGCGGGTGATTCACCGTACTCTACCTTGCCACCGGGAAACTCCCAGGCACCAGCAAGGTCACGGCCTTCGGAGCGTCTTGCCAATAATATTCTGCCGCGAGTGTCACCCAAGACACCCGCTATTACATGAATCGGAGCATTAGGCTCTGACGGCATTCGCGATCAGGTCAACTGACCGTGGCATTGCTTGTATTTCTTTCCGCTGCCACAGGGGCAAGGATCGTTACGGCCAATCTTGTCGGCATCGCGAGTCATTGTTTTGGGCTGTTCGGCCTCTTGCGATGCGAAAGCCATTGCCTGTTGCATTTCATCATCGACACCAAAATCACCGGTTTCCGGATGCTGGAACTGCATGTTTTTCGCTTGTGCTTCCATGCGCTGACGCTCGGCATTTTCCATCGCGGTAACTTCTTCTTCATCACGAATGCGAACACGCGCCAGTAAAGTGATGACGTCTTGTTTTACCTTGTCGAGCATTTCGGAAAACAGCTCGAAAGATTCACGCTTGTATTCCTGCTTCGGCTGCTTTTGGGCATAACCGCGCAAATGAATACCCTGGCGCATATAGTCCATGCGTGCCAGATGTTCTTTCCAGCTTTGATCAAGCACATTAAGCATTAAATGTTTTTCAAGATGGCGCATCATATCCGGTGTGATTTGTTCTTCTTTATCGGAAAATAATTTCGTTGCCGCTTTTAGAACATGGTCGAGCAATGCGTTGTCGTCTAGCTCTTCAGAGCTTTCAACCAGTGTTTTCAAATCAATCGACAAACCAAACTCGTCGGTCAAATTACGCTCCAGCCCTTCAATATCCCATTGCTGGTCAATTGAATTGACCGGCACGTAACGACGCACGGTCGATGCAATAACATCGTCACGAATAGCATCGATGGCATCTTGCACGGAATCTGATTCCAGCAATTCGTTACGCTGCTGATAAATCACTTTGCGCTGGTCATTGGCCACGTCATCGTAATCGAGCAGGTTTTTACGAATATCGAAGTTGTGGGCTTCCACTTTTTTCTGCGCATTTTGAATTTGCTTGGTGACCATGCCACTTTCGATCACTTCATCTTCTTTCATACCGATGCGACGCATGGCGTTTTGTACCCAATCGGCGGCAAAGATCCGCATCAAATTATCTTCAAGCGACAAATAGAAACGTGATGCACCGGCATCGCCTTGACGACCCGAACGGCCACGCAGCTGATTGTCGATGCGACGCGATTCATGACGCTCGGTACCGACGATATGCAGACCACCCAATGCCAATACTTCGTCGTGGTGCTTTTGCCATTCGGATTTGACCCGGGATTTATCGAGCTCGCTGGCATCTTCGCCCAAGGCATGTAACTGGGCTTCCAAACTACCGCCTAAAACAATATCGGTACCACGACCGGCCATATTGGTGGCAATAGTCACGGCTTTAACACTACCGGCCTGGGCAACAATCTGTGCTTCGCGTTCATGCTGTTTTGCATTCAACACTTCATGCGGAATACCGGCTTTTTTCAGGTGTTCGGATAATAACTCCGAGGTTTCAATCGAGGTTGTACCTACTAACACGGGTTGACCGCGGGTATAGCATTCCCTGATGTCTTCGCTAACGGCTTTGAATTTGGCATCGCGTGTCAAATACACCAGATCGGCATGATCTTTACGCACCATCGGGCGATGCGTTGGAATAACAACGACTTCAAGATTGTAAATCGTCTGGAATTCGTAGGCTTCAGTATCGGCGGTGCCGGTCATGCCCGAGAGCTTGTTGTACATGCGGAAGTAATTCTGGAAAGTAATCGAAGCCAGGGTCTGGTTTTCGCGCTGAATCGGCACGCCTTCTTTTGCTTCGACCGCTTGATGCAAACCGTCGGACCAGCGACGGCCCGCCAATGTGCGGCCAGTGAACTCATCAACAATAATCACTTCGCCATCGCGAACAATATAATCAACATCGCGTTGATACAACGCATGCGCACGTAAACCGGCATTCATGTGATGCACGACGGACAAATTCTGCCCGGAATACAAACTATCGTCTTCGGAAATTATGCCCGCTTCACGCAGTAATTCTTCTGCATGCAGCATGCCTGCTTCTGAGAGATGCACCTGCTTTTGTTTTTCATCGACCCAGAAATCACCATCGCTGTCTTCTTTTTCCTGACGAATTAATTTCGGCAGTAAACGATTCACTTTGATATAGAGCTCGGGCGATTCATCGGCAGGGCCCGAAATAATCAGCGGTGTGCGTGCTTCATCAATCAGGATGGAATCGACTTCATCGACAATGGCAAAATTCTGGCCACGCTGGAAACGATCTTCTTTCGCAAGCGCCATATTGTCGCGCAGATAATCAAAACCGTATTCATTATTGGTGCCGTAGGTAATGTCGGCAGCGTACGCGCCTTTTTTATCGCCATGCGGCATGCCGGGATACACCACACCAACGCTCATACCCAGGAAACTATAAACCCGTCCCATCCAGGCCGAGTCACGACGTGCGAGATAATCATTCACGGTGACCACATGCACGCCATTGCCCGACAATGCATTCAAATAAGTCGGTAGTGTCGCTACCAGCGTTTTACCTTCACCAGTACGCATTTCGGCAATGCGGCCCGAATGCAGCACCATGCCGCCCACCAGCTGCACATCGTAATGACGCAGACCCAGTACGCGCTTGGAAGCTTCGCGGCAAACGGCAAAGGCTTCGGGTAAAAGTTGGTCGAGGGTTTCACCTTTTTCAATGCGAGCCTTGAATTCGTCGGTCTTGGCGCGCAAGCCATCATCGCTGAGTTTTTCCATTTCCGGCTCAAGCGAATTGATGCGATCAATGTTTTTTTGAAATTGACGCAGCAAACGTTCGTTGCGGCTACCAAAAATGCGGGTAAGAAGACTATTAAGCATAAGAAAATCAAACCACTATGATTGAGGCAGACAAAGTCCGCGGAAAGTAAGGCCGATATAAAACCCGCCATAAAAAACGGCCGCGCATGCTGTCATGGCGGCCGCATAGTTTAACCTGTGGGCGGTTTAAGCGATATCAATCCCGCCGACTTATCGTTTAACGCTATCCAGAAACGGCATGGGATTAACCGCAGTTCCGTTAACATGGACTTCAAAATGGATATGCGGGCCGGTTGAACGGCCGGTTGAACCTGCTTTGGCAATTTGCTGGCCTGCACGAACCAGATCACCGACACGGACTGTAAAGCCCGAGTTGTGACCATACAAAGTGGAGTATCCATTCCCATGATCAACTTCAACCACATTGCCAAAACCGTTTTTTACACCGGCATAGCTGATTACGCCATCGGCAGCTGCATACACCGGATCACCAATATTGGCTTCAAAATCAATACCTTTATGATGTGCACGACCACCGGAAAACGGATCGGAACGGGTACCAAAGGTGGAAGTGATGTAACCACGGCCCGGCAAGGTCGAAGGCGTGCGGCTCATTTCAAGATGCTGGTCGAACAACATGGCTTCTAGCACGGAAAGCTGGCGACCCGAGTTAGCGAACTGGACCTGAAGAGCGCTCAGGTCGCCCAACAGGTCTTTCGACTTTACGTCTTCAACGGTTTCGTCACCGCCGGCACCGGGCAATTTATCGAAATTGAACTCGCCGTCGGTAAATTTACCGTCTTTTGCCAGACGTTCACCAAGGGCATTAAGGCGATTAGCCTGAATTTGTAATTCACCGACGCGGGCCGCTACCGCATTGATTTCGCGTTGGGCGTCCTCTTTGGCTACTTTAAGTTCTTTGTTTTGCGCGTTTAACTGGGCTTGCAGCCGATTAATCTCGGAAGAACCGCTAGCTCCCCGCCCAATAAAACCAACGCTAAAAGCCAGCGCCAATAATAAAAAGATTAAACCTCCGGCAATAGCGGCAGTTTTTGGATCATCGAACGCTAATTTCTTTGGCGTGCGAAAGAATTTTGAAACGATGATAATGTTCATCATGTTTAAACGTACTCTCAATCAGGTCCAT
>JAYSXB010000086.1:0-1918 GCA_043717775.1 Arenimonas sp. | reverse complement strand
TGGGGCACTCCCGGCACGCGTGAACGCAGTCAAAAAGATCTTGAACGCGTCGCCCGTGAATTGTTGCAGGATTTACCCGGCGCACGCATTAGTTATATAAGCTCGGAACCCGGCGAATTAATGCAGCTGGTGCTTGCCGGTGACGACCCGAAGCGTTTGATCGAAGCGGCGCAAAATCTGAATAAAGAATTACACACGCTAAAAGGGCTTGGCGCCATTTCTTCATCGGCCTCTTTATTGCGGCCGGAATTGGTGATCGTACCGAACGCGGCCCGTGCATCGGAACTCGGCGTTGCCACCGAAGCGATTGCCGAAGCCGTGCGTATCGCCACCGCCGGTGACTATCGTCAACGTCTGGCGAAATTCAATTTACCGGATCGACAAATTCCGATTCGTGTTGGCTTCACTGAACAAGCGCTGGCTAACCCCGATTTAATTGCCAATCTTCGCGTGCCTTCCAAAAACGGCAGCGTGCCGCTAACTTCGGTTGCGAGTATCAGTTATAGCAGCGGGCCATCGCAGATTGATCGTTATCAACGCCAACGCAATATCAATCTCACCGCCGAACTCAATGGAAGACCGCTCGGCGATGTGATGAAAGAAATCCAGAATCTGCCTAGCGTAAAAAACCTGCCGGTAGGTGTGAGTTTTTTGAACACGGGCGATGCCGAAGTATTTGTCGAATTGTTCGTCGGCTTTTTATTGGCAATGACTGCGGGTATTTTGTGCATCTATATGGTGTTGTTGTTACTGTTCAATCATGCACTGCAACCGTTGACGATTCTTACTGCAGTACCCTTGTGTGCCGGTGGTGCATTTGGCGGCTTGCTGATAACCCAGCACGCGCTTTCATTGCCAGCCTTGATCGGCCTGTTAATGCTGATCGGCATCGCGACTAAAAATTCGATTCTGCTAGTCGATTACGCCGTGATTGCCGAAGACGAAAATAAACTCAGCCAACACGACGCCGTTATCGACGCCTGCCGCAAACGCGTGCAACCGGTGCTGATGACCTCCATCGCCATGGGCGCCGGCATGTTGCCGATTGCACTGGGCTTCTCCGGCGACTCAAGTTTCCGTGCACCAATGGCGGTTGCAGTAATTGGCGGCTTGATTACATCGACCTTGCTAAGCCTGATCGTCATTCCTGCCGCCTATACTCTTATGGACGATCTTGGCGCATGGTTTAGCAAACGCCGCCAAAAACCGTAGGAGGCCGCTTACGACCGAAATAAATACGTAGGAGGCCGCTTGCGGGCGACGCCCCCGTCGGGCCCAAGGGCCCTCCTACGACTGAATGATAAGGAAAATCCTACAAGCAATTCAGACCTTGCCTGATATTTGATCAATCGCAACAAACGCATGCTTCACAGCATGAAAACAGATACCGCCAAGCGCGGCCATCATGCATTGAGAAAGTTCCGGATCTCGCTGCCCAATCAAGTTTATTTAATTACCGTTTGTTGTAAAAACAGGGAAAAACTATTTCTTGATTGCCAAGCTGCCCGTGCACTTTCATTGACACTCAATACTGTCCTGAAAGACAAACAATCAAAAATTCTAGCCTGGGTCGTCATGCCCGACCACATGCATCTTGCATTGCATTTGGCGGAAGATGAAACGCTAGGTAAAACAATGAACCGAATTAATTCTTGTACTGCTATCGCGGTAAACCGAGCGCTAAAAAGGCAGTCACAGGTATGGCAAGGCGCTTATCATGATCACGCGCTTCGCGACGAACAGCAGTTATTCACGGCAATCAGATACCTGATTAGCAACCCGATTCGTGCGGGCTTGGTGGCAAAGTTAGGCGATTATCCGTATTGGAATATTGCTATTGCCGAACCCAGCGAAGCATTACTGTATTAAAAAACCGATTCGTCGCCCGCAAGCGGCCTCCTACGAATCCATGGCGACG
>JAYSXB010000085.1:0-1922 GCA_043717775.1 Arenimonas sp. | reverse complement strand
TGCACGCGCCTGCTTGAAGCAGCATGGCGTAAGCGACGAGCAGGTCGATGTGGTGCGGGTGCCCGGTGCCTGGGAAATTCCGATCGCGGCGAATGCTCTGGCAATGACAAAAAAATATCACGCCATTATTGCGCTCGGTTGCGTGGTACGCGGCGACACCCGACATTACGAACATGTGGCCGACCAATGCGCACGCGGATTAATGGACGTGGCATTGAAATTCAATATTCCGGTTTGCAATGGCGTATTGGCGGTCGAAGATTACGCCCACGCGCAAGCACGCGCCGGTGGCTCGTCCGGAAATAAAGGCGAAGAAGTCGCACTTGCGGCGTTGGAGATGGCAAACTTGTTCAATAAGATTATCGAGAACGCATAATGAAACACGCTCGCACCGATGGTATTGACCCCGCCGCACGTTCGCGTTCGCGTCGTCGCGCCTTGCAGGCCGTCTATGCCTGGCAAATGTCGAACTCGCCGATAAACAAGGTCATCGAGCAATTCGAGAACGAGCAGGACATGGAAATTGCCGATCTTCAATACTTTGAAGATTTAGTCCGTGGCGTTGCCGAGCATCATGATGAATTGGATATTGAATTGGTCAAGTATCTTGATCGCACCCTCGAGCAAGTCGATCCAATCGAGCGCGCGGTGTTACTGATTGCAGCTTATGAATTACGCTATCGCCCCGATGTGCCGTATCGCGTGGTAATTAATGAAGCCATCGAAACTTCAAAACGATTCGGTGCCGATCAAGGCCACACCTATGTCAACGGCGTGCTCGATAAGGCGGCCGCCGATTGGCGTGCAACGGAAATGCAAAATAAACGATAGGGTACGCGCGTCGCGCACCGATGAAAATTATTGAATGCCAAGCGAATTCGCCCTGATCGATCTCATCAAGCAACGCGTTAAATCACGTAGCGATGTAACTCTCGGCATTGGTGATGATGCGGCCTTATTGAACGTGCCGAATGATCACTATCTGGTCGTCAGCACCGACACTTTGAATAGTGGTGTGCATTTTCCGGAAGAAACAGCAGCGGAAGATATTGGCTACAAGGCATTGGCCGTGAATTTAAGTGATCTCGCAGCGATGGGCGCGACACCAGCATGGGCGAGCCTTGCGATTAGTTTGCCGAATACCGATATTGATTGGCTGGAAAAATTTCTCGATGGTTTTTTTGAATTGGCCGATGAACATCGCGTTCAATTGATAGGCGGCGACACTACACAGGGGCCGCTTTCAATCACCATTATGATGCATGGCTTTGTTCCGAAGGACCAAGCGCTGCGTCGTGATGCTGCAAAACCGGGCGATGAAATCTGGGTCACCGGTTCGATTGGCGATGCCGCAGGCGGCCTTGCCCAATGGAAGGCACAAGGCCTGCAATCGGCAAAATTACGACATCGGCTGGACCGGCCAACACCACGGGTCAATGTCGGCATCGCGTTACGCGGCATTGCCAATGCCGCCATTGATATTAGCGACGGTTTGGTGGCCGATCTTTCGCATATTCTGCACGCAAGCAATGCAGGTGCTGAAATCGAAGTCTGTCGTGTGCCTATGTCGAAACCATTGCTCGACCATTTTCCCGATGACCAGGCGCGTTATCGATTGCAATTGGCTGGCGGCGATGATTATGAATTATGTTTTACCGCGCCCGCGCACCAAAGCCTGGCGATCGAACAAGCGCTCGCCGAATGCGATGTGATCGGCACCGTGATCGGTCATATTGTTTCGGGTACGGAGTTAAAATGTTTCGACGAGAACGGTGAATTGTTCGAGCTTGAGAAAAAAGGTTTTGAGCATTTTTCCGCGACAATAAATTAGTTTGGATTGGACTTGTAAAATAAAACAAATCCGTGGGAGCGCCCGTCAGGCGCGAATGAGTTTGCGACAGATTTTTCGCGCCTGACGGACG
>JAYSXB010000084.1:0-12860 GCA_043717775.1 Arenimonas sp. | reverse complement strand
TCTCCAGGCTGGGAGTTCCCGTGTTTATGGCCGATGTGAAAGGTGATGTCAGCGGATTATCGATGGCAGGCACCAGCAACGAAAAAATAACGTCTCGTATTCAGCAAATTGGTATCGAAGGCTATGTGAATGAAGCCAGCCCTACCGTCTTCTGGGATTTATATGGCAAAAAAGGCCATCCCATTCGCACCACCGTATCGGAGTTTGGTCCTACTTTATTCAATCGCATTCTTGAATTAAATGAAACCCAAAGCGGGGTATTGGACATCGCTTTCAAATTAGCCGATGACGAAGGTTTGCTATTACTTGATTTACAAGACCTGCGAGCATTGCTGAATTACGTAACTGAACATAAAACCGAAATCTCGAAAAAATACGGATTGGTAAGCCCTGCCTCGGTTGCGGCCATACAGCGTTCTCTACTCCGCCTTGAACAAGAAGGTGGCGAAGAATTTTTTGGCGAACCGGCGCTGGATTTAAATGACTTGATGCGGCAAGACATGAGTGGGCGCGGCATTATTAATTTACTCAGTGCCGATCAACTGATAATGAAACCACGCCTGTACTCCACTTTTTTACTATGGTTGCTGTCGGAGCTATTTGAGAATTTACCTGAAATGGGTGATCTGGATAAACCTAAACTGGTTTTTATTTTTGATGAAGCTCATCTATTGTTTGCAGATTGCCCACCGGCTTTGCAGCAACGCGTTGAACAAGTAGTTCGTTTGATTCGTTCAAAAGGTGTAGGGGTCTATTTCTGTTCGCAAAATCCCGATGATATTCCTGACGTGATTTTGGGTCAGCTGGGCAACCGCATTCAACATGCCTTGCGGGCTTTCACGCCTCGCGATCAAAAAGCGGTTAAAACGGCTGCAGAAACATTTGTGCAAAATCCAAAACTCGATGTTGCAAAAGTTATTTCCGAACTTGCCGTCGGCGAAGCTTTGGTGTCATTGCTACTCGATAAAGGCATACCCGCACCGGTTGAAAGGGCTTATATTTGCCCACCGCGTTGCCGCATGGGCGCCATTACCGATGAAGAACGTGCCGTCGTGCGCAACCGTAGCCCGGTCGGCGGCAAATACGACACCCCAATTGATCGTGAATCGGCTTATGAAATTTTAAACAAAGCCCTGCAAGCCCAGCCCGTCGTTGAAGAAAAAACAAACAGCAAAACTAATGCCCCTACGGCAACACCAGAAGAACCACCGTCCAAACTCAATGAGTTTTTGTGGGGCACCAAACGCCGCCAAGGTGTTGTTGAATCGGCAGCAAAATCTGCAACACGTTCGGTGGCGACCAGTTTATTGCGTGGGTTATTAGGTGGGCTATTGGGTGGCAAGCGGCGTTAATCATGACGGTCAATTTGCATCCTAAGTCCAGACAGAAAATTGCGGCATGGCATACTCAGCTCGGCGCAATTTTTATGTACCCGGCACGCCCGTCAGTATTGCCGGCTTTGGCAATGCTAACGGCCTGCTCCGTAGTTGCGGGCTTCATACCCGTCGCTGGCTTGGTGATTGCGGTGGCAGCAACGCTTACCGCTTATAAATTTGCTTTCGAAATTTTGCAGCACCATGCCGATGGTTGGGAAGAAGCTCCCGAAGCCATGATGACAATCAGTGGCGGCCTGGTATTTCAATATATTGTTGTGCTTTTTTTCGCAGCGATTGCCTATTGGATTGTACAAAAATTTTTTGGCACGGCCGCCGCAATATTCTTGCTAGTCATATTCAGTTTGATTCAACCGGCTTACACGATGCTGGCAGTGATAGAGGGCAGTGCCTTGTCGGCATTGAACCCAGCCAAATGGCTACGCTTGATGCACATATTAGGCAACGGATATTTTGCATTAGCGAGCTTGTTATTTTTTGGTCAGTTATTTGAAATATGGCTGGGCAATCATGTTTTTTCATTTTTGCCGGGATTTATTGCAACGGCTATTATAAAAATAGTCGGCCTCTGGGTATTATTTAGTAGTGCCTATTGGATGGGCTACCTGGTTTATCAATATCATAATGAGCTCCAATACCAGCCTAATGCGCATGAGGACCAAGCCATACGAGGCTTTGATCGCGACGGCATGCTGATTCAAGCCATTGATACTGCGATCGCCAATGAAAACTTTGAAGACTGCATTAACAAAGTAAAATATGAATTACGTGAACGCGTGCTCGGTGTTACGACGCACGCGAAATATCGTGAACTTCTGATTAAAAAAGGCGATACTGCTGAAATCAGGCAACATGCACAGACTTTTTTACATCAGCTTTTGACTGAAAAAAATCTGCCCCGTGCGATGTCACTGGCCATACAACAATTTAATCTGGATTCTGATTTTGTTCCACTTGACGGCGAAACTACCGATACTCTGGTTAAAGAAGCGCGCCGTGTTGGTCAAACCGGTCTTGAGAAAAAACTACTGATCAGCCTGCTGGGCCACTTTCCAAATGAAAGCGCGACCGGTGATTGGGCGGTTCGGCTTAGCGAAGTATTAATTCAAACAGGTGAGCCCAATACACAGGCGCTTGGTTTATTGGATGCCGCCTCAGTAGCCACACGAAATGAAAGCCAGAGAAAGCGTTTACTATTGGCGCGACAAGCCATTACCGCAGGCTGATTATGTCGCGTTATCGCCCACCGTCTGCACCCTCGACCGCACTGATTACCCGCGAAGGTTTCGAGCGACTTCGTGATGAGCTGAATTTTTTATGGAAAGAAAAACGACCTGAAGTCGTCAAGGCCCTGGCCGCCGCTGCTGCCGAAGGTGATCGCTCGGAAAATGCCGAATACACCTATCGAAAAAAACAACTCGGTGAAATTGACCGCCGCGTTCGTTACCTGAGCAAACGCCTGGAAGCTTTGAAAGTCATCGAGCAAGCACCGAGTGATCCTGAAGCTATTTTTTTTGGTGCCTGGTTTGAAATTGAACATGCAGATACCGGCGAAACATCACGCTACCGAATTGTTGGCCCCGACGAAACCGATGCCAAACTCGGCTGGATTAGTATTGATTCACCACTGGCAAGGGCAGCATTAAAAAAACGCGTTGATGATGAATTTGAGGCGCAACTGCCGGCCGGATTGATGAAGTTTTTTATATTACGGATTCAGTATTCAGTGTTTGATTGATTTCGTAGGAGCGCCTTTAGGCGCGAGAGACCTCGCCAGATCGGTCGCGCCTAAAGGCGCTCCTACGCGGTTTATTTATTAAACCGGTAATTGCCGACATAATCTTTTTGATCACGCGTAAAATTTCCTGCATAGTTCGCACCACTGCATTGACCCTGCTTCACTACATTGACGCGATTGGCAGAAAAGCCTAGGCGCAGCTGGCATAAATCAAGTGCATTTTTTGCACCTTCGGATAAATTCAAACTGATTTGTATGCTTCCGATAGGAACATCGATAATGTCATTGCCGGATGAGCGAACAATATTCAGATCGTTTTTCAATGCAATGGCACCGAGGCGTTCCGATTTATCGAGATATACCACCAGCTTGTCACCATTGGCTTTGTTATAGACGCCGGTCAATGGATAGGCCGGACTACTGAGGTGACGGTTTCTTTTGCGATAACGCTCTTTGAGTTGTTTCAGGGCGGCGACATTATTAGGCTGGCCTGAAAACTCGCTCGACACATCACGTAGCCATGCACGCTGGTCATTGAGTACATATTCACGTGCTGCACTACCCCACTGCTCACGCGCAGTTTTGAATGCCACATTCAATTTTTCATCAAGCAAAGATAAAGCCGGGTCATTACAAATCGCTTTTTCAGTCGGCGACTTGGCAAGGCTGCAATCAAAGCTTGCCGCTTGTGTGGGCGGAATAAACACCAGAGTTAGCATGGCGATAATGCTCACAAAAAACCATTTCATATGAAACTCTCCCAAAGAATTACGCAAGCGCTTTTTTACGTGCAGACAATGGCGAGAAGCAAGCTGCCGATTTTACAAATTCGGCACTATCGGTGGCGGAATGCCAACCGGGAATACCGCATAAAGGCAGCGTACGCAGTTCGCTATTGCTGCGCAAACTATTTCCCGCATAAATGCCGTTGGCGATGCGATCGAAACTCGCTGGCAAATCACTTTTGTCTTCGAGCACAATACATTTTGCTACCAGCAAGGTTTCTGTCACTAACGCATGATCAAGCAAAGCATGACCGAATACTGCAACACGGGCGTGGCCTTGGCGCCAGTCATCAGCATGATGGATAAACAAGCCATGCCAATCGTGTTGCTTCCAGCATGCCAGCATCTCATCGGGCATGGTGACGATGGCACCGGCTTCGTCAAACAAAGTCATGGCACACTGGGCCGGGGTTCTTGTTTTCAAGCCGTGGCCCTCGATATCAGTCCATTGCCGTGCATTGAGTGCCGATTTTATTTTTGGATATTTCAACCACATCATGGCATTGAATAAATCATGCCAATTATTTTCGCGCGTGGCGATTAGACCGGGTTGAAAGATGCGTTGCTCGTAGTGCATAGCATCATTGAGTAATTCGACAGTTTGTTTGGCAAAGACCAATGGCTTGCCAGTATAAGCATGCGACAGATTTACACTGGGCTGATTCAGAGCCTCAACATCGGGCCATTGCTCGCTGACGGCCCAGGGCAGAAAATCGGCCACATCATGAAAAACCGGATGCTTGAAGATTGTCTTGTTGACGTTTTCACGCGCTGGCGAAATAAAAACGCGTTTGGGCTTTATTGCTGCTTTCATTCGTGCAGATTAATTTTCGACCAGCCCAAATAAATCATGCTCGTCGCTACCCATAATCATGACATCGACAAACTGCCCGACTTTCAAGCCGGCTTCTTCACCATTTTGAATTTGCACCAAGCCATCAATTTCCGGCGCATCGGCACTTGAACGACCAATCGCCAATTCACCATCTAGCGAATCAATCAATACTTTTTGCACGCTGCCGACTTTGCGTTCAAGTTTTTCGGTACTAATTTCTGCTTGTAGTTCCATAAAACGAGCGAGTCGCTCTTGTTTAAGTTCTTCGGGCACTGCGCCTGGCAAATCATTGGCTTTGGCGCCTTCGACTGGTGAATAAGCAAAGGCACCGACGCGGTCCAGTTCGGCTTCATCGATAAAATCCAACAACTCTTCAAACTCGGCATCGGTTTCGCCGGGGAAGCCGACAATAAATGTACTGCGCAAGGTGATATCCGGACAAATTTTACGCCAGGCCTGAATACGCTCCAGATTTTTTTCTGCGGCGGCCGGGCGCTTCATCAATTTCAGAATGCGTTGGCTGGCATGTTGCAAGGGAATATCGAGGTACGGCAATACCTTGCCTTCGGCCATCAGTGGAATAATATCGTCCACATGCGGATACGGATAAACATAATGCAGACGCGACCACACGCCGAGTTCCGACAAACCGCTGCATAAATCTTTCATGCGGGTCTGGTATTTTTTGTCACGCCAGATGGCTTCGGCATATTTGGTATCGACACCATAGGCACTGGTATCTTGTGAAATTACCAGCAATTCTTTCACGCCACCTATGACCAGTTTTTCGGCTTCGCGCAGTACTTCATCAATCGGGCGCGACACCAAATCGCCGCGCATTGAAGGAATAATGCAAAAGCTGCAACGATGATTACAGCCTTCAGAAATTTTCAGATACGCATAATGTTTCGGCGTTAATTTAATGCCTTGTGGCGGCACCAGATCAAGATACGGGTCGTGCTTGGGTGGCAAGGCCGCATGCACGGCATTCATAACGGTCGCGTAATCTTGCGGGCCCGAAATCGACAGTACGCCCGGATGTGTTTCACGAATAAGCTCGGCACGTTTACCCAGGCAACCGGTCACGATTACTTTGCCGTTTTCCGCCATTGCCTCGCCGATCGCATCCAGCGACTCGGCTACCGCCGAGTCAATAAATCCGCAGGTATTCACGATCACAATATCGGCGTCATCGTAGTTCGGCACGGTAGCGTAACCTTCCACACGTAATTGTGTGATGATGCGCTCAGAATCGACTAAAGCCTTGGGGCATCCCAAGCTTACAAAGCCGACTTTAGGTTGTGCTGTGGACATAAAAGGTCGCCATAATGAACTCCGTGCAATTATACTGTGCTCACGGGGCCCCCGACCTGAGTGTTGTTTAGAAATTCGATGCAATCGCACTAATTGGGAGTGTTACATGGGGCAACAAGTCAGTATCAGCACATTGCATGGCATTATTGGTGGTTGGCGAGCTGATCCGGCCACGCCCGCAAAAGGCGCCGTCATCGTAGTTCAGGAAATTTTCGGGCTCAATTCACATATTCGCGGAATCGTTGAGCAATATGCCAAACACGGCTTCATCGCCATTGCGCCGGCACTTTTTGACCTGATTGAACATGATATTGAACTCGGTTACACCGAGGCCGATGTTGCTCGCGGCCGTGAATTACGCAGCGAATTGGGTGAAGATCGAGCGGTAGATTGTGTTCGTGCGGCAATGGAAGAAGTCGAAGCCGAGGGTTTTGTCGGCGTTGTCGGCTATTGCTGGGGCGGCACCATTGCTTATTTGACCTGCTCGCGCCTAGGGTTGCCGGCTGTTAGCTACTATGGTGGCGGCACAGTACCTTTTTTGCATGAAACCCCTAGCAGCGCATTAATGTTGCACTTTGGCGCCAACGACCCGCTTATTAACCCTGACGATGTTGCGAGACATCGTGCTGCCCTGCCAGACGCAGAATTCCATGTCTGGCCCGCAGGTCACGGTTTTAATTGTGATCAGCGTGCCGATTACAACGCCGATGTCGCTGCCAACGCTTTAAAACATACGTTGAAATTTTTTGAAGAACATTTGGAATAATCGATTGCCCGCATGCCGATAAATTCGTCGATAAATTCCGAATTCGATCTTGATGGCAGGCTTGAAGCCGATTCTATTTTTATTGCCGACGGCCCACTTTCGCAATTTCGTTTGATGAACGATGCCCGTTATCCGTGGCTGGTATTAGTACCGAAAGTTTCCAATGCAAGTGAGTGGATCGATTTGCCGGAGTTGCAGCAGCAAATCGTGTTGTCGGAAATAAATACGGCCGCGAAAATACTTCGCACACAATTCCCCTGCGAAAAAATCAATATCGGAGCACTGGGCAATATTGTCCGGCAATTACATGTACATGTCATTGCCCGCACTTCAGTGGATAAAGCATGGCCTGGCCCGGTTTGGGGGCAAGGTAAGGCAGTCGCTTATTCGACTTCGGAATTAGAAATATTGATCGAGAAATTGCAAAAAGCTTTTCAAAATCCTCTGATCGTGGGAGCGGTGTAAGCCGCGAATTGCTGACAGTATTCGCGGCTCACGCCACTCCCACGATTTTTGTTTACGTCTTCGGCAAAGTCACGCCTGTTTGCCCCTGATATTTACCGCCACGATCCTTGTAACTGGTTTCGCAAACTTCGTCAGATTCGAAGAACAGCATTTGCGCGATGCCTTCGTTGGCGTAAATTTTTGCCGGCAATGTTGTTGTATTTGAAAACTCAAGAGTTACATGACCTTCCCACTCGGGTTCGAGCGGGGTGACGTTCACGATAATGCCGCAGCGTGCGTAGGTACTTTTGCCTAAACAAACGACAAGTACATTACGCGGGATGCGAAAAAATTCGACCGTGCGTGCCAGGGCAAAACTATTGGGCGGAATAATGCAGACGTCGGCTTCAACATCGACAAAACTATTGGGATCGAAGGCTTTCGGATCGACAATGGTGGAATTGATATTGGTAAAAATCTTGAATTCGCGGGCGCAACGCACATCGTAGCCGTAGCTCGAGGTTCCGTAAGAAACAATACGATGGCCATCGGCGGCATGTTTTACCTGGCCGGGCTCGAACGGTTCAATCATGCCGTGTTGCTCGGACATACGGCGAATCCACTTATCAGATTTAATACTCATTGCTGCTCACTCGATCAGGAAATAGTTATTGTTTTCTTGCTAGGCCACAGCAGCCACACCACGATTAGATTAATACTCATCACAATAAACGTGGTCCAACCCGGGCTTTTTATAAAATAATACAATTCAAACGGTACATACATACCCGATGAAATCAGCCCCAGCCAACGTGCCCAGGACCGGGTAAACCATAGGCCGTAAGCTTCAACAAAACGCAGTAAGGCATAGGCGGCAGCGCATATCATCAACAGGCCATGCTCCATATCGGCGGCATGTAGAAACTCGAGGAATTTATAGGGCGCCCCTTGCGTCGGGTCCAGCTCCAGTAAGCGCAATAAAAATTGTCCACCGTTCTCAAGCACGTGGCTCTGCGCTCGAAAAATGCCTAAGCCCATCGCTAAAATAGCGCTGCCTTTGACGATATCAATAACGGCAACGATACGAAGCCGCCTGCGTGGATTCAAGTTCAGCGACATTAGCGATTCGCCCCAAAAGCATTGAACCAGCGGTAATGTCCGACGATTCGCCAAGCGAACAATACATCTTCTTCCTGCGTGCCCTGACCGATATTGTGAATAATCATAGGTCGGCTATCGAATAAAGTTTTTTTATTCGACACAATGCCGATGTGTGCCAATCCATTAGCCAGACGCCAGCTCACAATATCGCCTGGCTTGAAACTATTAGCCGTTTGGAAATCAGTCAGCGCCTTGCCTTGCCGCTTGAAAAAAACTTCCAGGTTCGGCACCCGGCGATGATCGATATTGCTATCGGTTTTTTTCAGGCCCCATATTTTTGGATAGAGCGAAAAATTCGCCTGCATGTCTTTGTGCACCAGCATCTGAAAATCGATATTCAACTTACGATAGGCACGTATCACAACATCGGTACAAACACCTTTGCTTTGCACGACATCGCCCATCGGGTACGCCATACGGCTATACGCAGAATCATAAGTCGTTGTCACACCAATCTGTGTACGCGCCGCCGACACCACTTTCATGGCTTCATTGCTCTGCGCTGTAGCCAAACTGGCGAACAAAAACAGCCATGCGAAAACCAGCGTACGCATCAGGTATTTTGAATCACGATATTGGGGAAGCTAATCGATTTATTTTTTGCCTGCAATGCCAATTTTGCGCCGAGCTTGCGGGCAATATCACGATAGATCAGCGAGATGGTAGATTCAGGATCAAGGGCTACCGTCGGCGTGCCGCTATCGGCTTGTTCGCGAATCGATAATTGCAATGGTAAGGAGCCGAGCAAAGGCACTTCATACTGCGCCGCCATTTTCACGGCACCGCCTTCACCAAAAATATGTTCTGCATGGCCGCAGTTTGAACAAATGTGCACGGCCATGTTTTCAATAATGCCCAGTACCGGTACTTCTACTTTTTCAAACATCTTGAGTGCTTTCTTGGCATCAATCAGGGCAATGTCCTGCGGCGTGGTTACGATAACTGCCGCCGACACTGGCACTCGCTGCGCCAACGTCAATTGGATATCGCCCGTGCCAGGCGGCAAGTCGATAATCAGATAATCCAGACCTTGCCATAAGGTCGTGGTCAACAATTGCTGTAAATATTGCGTCGTCATCGGGCCACGCCAGATGGTTGGCGTGTCTTCATTCAAGAAAAAACCAATCGACATCGCCTGCAAGCCGTGGCCATTCTTGGCATGGATCGACTTGCCATCGGGCGAGTCGGGCTTGCCATCCAGGCCCAGCATCATCGGAATGCTTGGTCCGTGAATATCGGCATCCATAATGCCAACCTTCGCGCCTTCTGCCTGTAAAGCCAATGCAAGGTTCACTGCCGTGGTCGATTTACCGACACCACCCTTGCCTGATGCGACGGCAATAATATTTTTTACTTCGGGCAATGGGGTGAGTTCTTTTTGCACGCGATGGGCTGAAATTTTAGTGCTGATACTGACGCTGATACTTTCAACGCCCGCTATTTGTCCGATTTTTTCGCGCACCATCGCTTCCAGACTGGCATGCCAGCCTTTGGCCGGATAACCCAACTGGATTTCGATCGCAACACGACCGGCATCAACGCCAACACCACGAATCGCAGTGCTTAAATCGGTTTCGGTATAGGGGTCTTGTATCTGCGCCAAGGCGGCGCGCACGGTTTCGTTACTTAGGCTCATGCGGCTATTGTAACTTTTGGCTGGCTCGCATGGGTGAAACATTCAAAACTGCCCTCAGTCTGCGATAATTGGCCCATGAAACCGAACCCAACACTCGTCACCTCTGCACTTCCCTACGCCAATGGCCCATTGCATCTCGGCCATTTAGTGGGCTACATCCAAGCCGATATCTGGGTGCGCGCACGCCGCATGCACGGCGCCACCACGCATTTTGTCTGCGCCGACGACACCCACGGCACACCCATCATGTTGGCGGCCGAAAAAGCCGGTGTGTCGCCCGAAC
Source organism: Arenimonas sp. (assembly GCA_043717775.1). GTDB lineage: Bacteria > Pseudomonadota > Gammaproteobacteria > Xanthomonadales > Xanthomonadaceae > Arenimonas. Next base: position 2,504 of record JAYSXB010000084.1, on the reverse strand, counting down.
AATTTATTGCCGATATTCAAGCCGGTCATGAAAAAGATTTTGCCGCCTTTGGTGTGAAGTTTGATCACTACGATTCGACCCATTCGACCGCCAACCGCCAATTGACGGAAGAAATTTACTCAAAATTGCAGCAACGCGGCGCCATTGCCGTGCGCACCATCCAGCAACTTTTCGACCCCGAACGCCAGATGTTTTTGCCAGATCGCTACATCAAGGGCGAATGCCCGAAATGCAGCACCCCGGATCAATACGGCGATAACTGCGAAAACTGTGGCGCGACTTATTCACCGACTGATTTGAAGAACCCGCGCTCGGTGGTTTCCGGTGCAACGCCGGTGCTACGCGATTCAGAACATTATTTCTTTCAACTGGGGCAATTCACCGAATTTTTAAGTGACTGGATGAAAGGCGATGTGGCCAATAGCGGCGTCAAGGCTAAGCTTCGCGAATGGATTGATTCGGGTCTGCGTGACTGGGATATTTCCCGCGATGCGCCTTACTTCGGTTTTGAAATTCCTGGCGCGCCGGGCAAGTTTTTCTATGTCTGGCTAGATGCGCCAATTGGGTATTTGTCGAGCTTCAAGAATCTGTGCGCGAAAACCGATATTGATTTTGATCAATTCCTTGATGCCGATAAAAATAAAAATGGCGAAACCGAGCTGCACCATTTTCTGGGCAAAGACATCGTAAATTTTCACGGCTTGTTTTGGCCTGCGGTGTTGAATGGTGCAGGATATCGTTCCCCAACGGCATTGCACGTAAACGGTTACCTCACCGTGAACGGCGCCAAGATGAGCAAGTCGCGTGGAACTTTTATTCAAGCGCGAACCTATCTTGATGCCGGATTAAATCCTGAAGCATTGCGTTATTACTTCGCGGCAAAATCTGGCGCTGGTGTTGATGATCTTGATCTAAATTTCGATGATTACACTGCGCGCGTGAACTCGGATCTGGTCGGCAAGTTTGTCAATATTGCGAGTCGTTGTGCGGGGTTTATCAGCAAACGCTTTGACGGACAACTGAGCGCGCAATTAGCAGATGGCGATTTGTATCAACGCGGCTATTCTAATTTTGTCGAAATCCAGACTGCGTATGAAGCAGGCGACTTTAATCAGGCAATCCGTTTGATCATGACTTTTGCCGACGAAGCCAATCGCTACATCGACGAGAAAAAGCCTTGGGTGATTGCAAAACAGGAAGGCGCCGATGCGGAACTGCAAGCGGTTTGTACACAGGGCATCAATTTGTTCAGACTGCTCGCTGCTGCATTGAAACCTGTATTACCGAATATTGCCGAACAGGCGGAATTATTTCTCAATGCTCCGATCAATCATTGGCGCGATGCAGAACAAGCTTTGCTATCACACAAAATAGGTGACTATCAGTCACTAATTACCCGTATCGACCCAAAGAATATTGAAGCCATGATTGATGCTTCGAAAGAAGATATGAAGCCGAATCAGGCAGCGGCATCCGGTGCAAAAGTAAGTTCACAGCAATCGGAAACAGCTATCGCGGCTAAAGCCGCTCCTACAAAAGCCCCCAGCCCCCAACCCCTAGCCCCAAATGCCAACATCGGCATCGAAGACTTCACCAAACTCGATCTACGAATCGCCAAGGTTTTGGAATGCGAATTTGTTGAAGGCTCGGACAAATTACTGCGCTTCAAACTTGATGCTGGCGATCTGGGCGAGAGACAAATTTTTTCCGGTATTCGTGCAGCTTATCCGGAACCAGAAAAACTGATTGGCCGCAGTGTTATTTTTATTGCCAATTTAGCGCCAAGAAAAATGCGTTTCGGTGTGTCCGAAGGCATGATTCTCTCAGCAGGTAACGACAGCGATGGCTGGCATTTGCTTAACGTCGATGCTGGCTGCCAAGCTGGCATGCCGGTGAAGTGATCCGGTATTAAAAGTTTGCTCGCCATGTTCACAGCTAACAAAAAGCCCGAACTTGCAACAGGTGAGGAGCTGCTCAGGCAGATTGATGCCTTGTTACCGCAAACCCAATGCGGCCAGTGTAATTACCCGGCCTGCCGACCCTATGCAAAAGCCATTGCCGAAGGCAAAGCGGACATTAATCAATGTCCGCCGGGTGGCGATGAAGGCGTGTTGGCATTAGCCCAATTGCTAGGCAGAAAAGTAAAACCGATCAATCCGGAAAATGGAATAATCAAGCCAAAAGTGCTCGCAATTATTCGCGAACCCGAATGTATCGGCTGTACCAAATGTATTCAAGCCTGCCCGGTCGATGCGATTATCGGTGGAGTTAAATTGATGCACATCATTATTGCGGACCTATGCACCGGCTGCGAACTCTGCATTCCACCCTGCCCGATGGATTGTATAGACTTGATTCCGATGGAAGCCAATCGCCAGATATTTTTAACGGCCTAGGTTGGGCCTTACCGAAGCGCATTTTAGTGGGAGCGCCCGTCAGGCGCGAATGGTCTGCTAAATAATCTAAAGCAGGAGCGAGCTCTGCTCGCGAAATACCTCGTCGCA
>JAYSXB010000083.1:0-12863 GCA_043717775.1 Arenimonas sp. | reverse complement strand
CGATCTTAAACCTGCAATATTAATAAAATAAACGTCATGGTGAGGGCGTGGATGAAGAACTATTCATTTGCGTTGCAGATTTTTCGCGCTCGTGAGCGCTCCTACGGTTTGAATATATAGTTAAGCTCGAATAGCTCAGATCAGCATGCCATGGGATTATTTAAAAAATTAGCGATATTTACTCGCCGCTAGATAATAAAAAAATAAGTCCAGCGCCTAAAACAATTCGGTAGTAAGCAAAAGCAGTAAAGCGATGCGTTTGTATGTAGCCAAGCAACCATTTCACGGCAATAAACGCAGTGACCGTAGCAGCCACAAAGGCCAGCGAAATCTCAGTCCACGACTCATGAGGCATACCGGTCATAGTCAACTTCAGCAGCTTGTAACCGCTGGCAGCAAACATGGTGGGAATGCCGACCAGAAAAGCAAACTCAGTCGCAGCCGCACGGTTTGATGTGCCGGCAAGCAAGGCGACAAAAATCGTTGCCGCCGAACGTGAGGTCCCGGGAAAAACCGCCGCCACTACTTGCGCCAAACCAACCAAAATCGCGACTTTCCATGTAATGACAGATTGGTCGGGCTTATTGGCAGCGAAATGCTCGGCGACCAACATCCAGATGCCACCAATAATTAAAGCCCAGGCCACTGGCGTAACTTTGTCGGGCAATTGAAAGCCTTGCTTGACAATGACATACCCGAGTACCGAGGTAATTAAAAACGCAGTGATGAGCTTTAGTGAATAGTCACGACTTTCTGCTTCAAAAAAACCGGTACTTAATTTCCATAAGCGTTCGCGATAAATGGCAACGACGGCAAAAATTGCGCCGGCCTGAATAAACACATTGAAAAAATCGGTTTTTGCGCCTAACCAATGTTCGGCGATCAATAAATGTCCGGTGCTCGAAATCGGCAGAAATTCGGTAATGCCCTCAATAATGCCCAAGAGCAGGGCAGCAAATAGTTCGTTCACTCAGTCATCCGTCGCGTTTTCTTAGTCGTTATTGTGACCGATTGAAAGAAGCGGCGTCAGGGATTTGTTTGACGGTTCAAGCGAGTGAGAAAAGCATGGGCGGTAGAGTTCGGTGCAAAATTCAATAGTTCGCACTATTATGGTGCATTATTGGCGCAACGATGCATTTAGACTCAATGTAATCAATGAGATAGAGGCGAGTCCGTTTGGCATAAGCCTTGCTACTAAGCCAATGTATCTCACCCTGTCGGAGCATCTTATGTCGATTGAAAATATCAATAAATTAGTTAAAGACCATAGCATCGAGTTTGTCGATTTGCGATTCGTCGATATGCGTGGCGTGCAACATCACGTTACCTTCCCCGCCAATATTATTGAACCGGCCTTGTTTGAAGACGGCAAAATGTTTGACGGTTCATCAATTTCCGGTTGGAAAGGCATCAACGAATCCGACATGATTTTATTGCCCGACGCCAGCACTGCCTATCTCGACCCGTTTTATGCCGATCCGACATTAGTGTTGATCTGCGATGTGCTCGACCCCGCCACCATGCAAGACTATTCGCGCTGCCCGCGTGGTATCGCCAAGCGCGCCGAAGCCTACTTAAAAGCCAGCGGTATCGCCGATCAAGCCTTCTTTGGTCCAGAGCCCGAGTTCTTTATTTTTGATGGCGTACGTTTTGCCAATGATATGGGCAAAGTCATGTACGAAATTTTTTCCGACGAAGCTTCTTGGGAAACCAGCAAGAAACAAGAGGGCAATAACCACGGCCATCGCCCGACGGTAAAAGGCGGTTACTTCCCATTGCCACCGGTCGATTCATTGCATGATATTCGTGCCGAAATGTGCAAAGTATTGGCCGCTGTTGGCCAGGAAGTCGAAGTGCATCATCACGAAGTCGCCAATGCTGGTCAGTGTGAAATCGGCACCAAATTTAATTCCTTGGTGAAAAAAGCCGATGAATTGGCGACCATGAAATACATCGTCCGTAACGTTGCGCATCAAAACGGCAAGACCGCTACCTTCATGCCAAAGCCTATCGTTGGCGATAACGGTAGCGGCATGCACGTGCATCAATCGCTCGCCAAAGGCGGCCAAAACCTGTTCTCTGGTGACGGCTACGGTGGTTTAAGCCAATTGGCATTGTGGTACATCGGTGGAATTTTCAAACACGCCCAAGCCATCAACGCATTTGCCAACTCCACCACTAATAGCTACAAACGTTTGGTGCCAGGCTTTGAGGCGCCCGTCATGCTTGCATACTCGGCACGTAATCGTTCGGCCTCATGTCGTATTCCGTTCGTGCCTAATCCAAAAGCGCGTCGCATTGAAATTCGTTTCCCGGATCCAATGAACTCGGGTTACCTGACTTTCACCGCCTTGATGATGGCCGGTCTCGACGGCATCAAAAATCAAATCGATCCAGGCGCACCAAGCGACAAGGATTTATACGACTTGCCACCAGAAGAAGAAAAGAATATTCCAAAAGTCTGCCATAGTTTGGACATGGCTCTGGAAGCACTCGAAAAAGATCGCGACTTCCTGAAAGCTGGCGGCGTTATGAGTGATGATTTTATTGAAGCTTATATCGATTTGAAAATGGGCGAAGTTACCAAGTTCCGCGCAGCGACGCATCCGCTGGAATATCAGATGTATTACGGTATTTGATCGCTGTAGTAAGTGCTTAGATAAAACGGCTCGGTTATCCGGGCCGTTTCACATTCTGAGACACCAAGACCGTAATATCTCCTGATAGTAATTTCAAAATATCTAGGTAACATCGCATAATTATCGGGAGATAAACTTTTGCTGCATTCGATTGAAATATGTGCGGGCGCTGGCGGGCAAGCTCTTGGACTGGAAAAAGCGGGCTTCGCACACGAGGCCTTGGTGGAAATTGAAGCGCCTGCTTGCCAAACTTTGTTATTTAACCGCCCGAGCTGGAATGTTATTCAGGGTGACGTCCGACATTATGACGGTAGCGCTCTACGTGGCATCGACCTGCTAGCAGGGGGAGTGCCATGCCCGCCATTCTCTAAAGCAGGCAAGCAGCTCGGCAATGATGACGAAAGAGACATGTTCCCAGAAGCACTTCGTTTGGTTCAAGAGACAAAGCCTAGTGCTGTCATGCTGGAAAATGTAAGGGGCTTTCTAGATCCTATTTTTGAAGACTATCGCGCAAATCTTATTAAGCAATTAGACAAGCTTGGGTATTTTGCAGATTTCCGTTTACTTAATGCCCGTGATTATGGTGTACCTCAGTTAAGACCGCGCGTGGTAATTGTGGCGCTGAAAAAAGAAATATCCCATTTCTTTGATTGGCCGCAAGCACATAAGAAAAAAGCTCCGACAGTAGGAGCATGCTTGTATGATTTAATGGCAGAAAGCAGTTGGCGTGGTGCCGATAAGTGGCGTGATTTAGCGTGTGATATTGCCCCGACATTAGTAGGTGGCAGTAAAAAACATGGCGGACCTGATCTAGGCCCCACTCGCGCGCGCAAAGCTTGGGAAGTTCTGCATGTTGATGGCAGAGGTTTGGCAGACTCACCGCCTGATAAAAATTTTGTGGGTATGCCTCGATTGACGGTTCGGATGGCAGCCCGCATTCAGGGGTTTCCCGATAGCTGGCTATTCAGCGGAAAAAAAACCTCCTCGTATCGCCAAGTAGGAAATGCTTTTCCGCCACCTGTCGCTGAAGCTGTCGGCTTGCAAATTTATGCAGCGCTGAATGCGGCAGCAAAGCCAAAATTAAAGCGGGCATAAGCATGAAAAAAGCTGACAACAAAGTAGTTGCTGTAATCGTCACTACGTCACTAAAGAAAAGAACTAAAGGTGGAGCTCGCAAAAAACTACGGGAGTTCTTTCTTGAAAATATCGGGGTTGTACTTCAGGCTGAACAACTACGCGAAGTGTCCGGCAATATTAGCGAATGGGCGCGGCGCATCCGTGAGCTCAGAGATGAAGAAGGTTACAAAATACTTTCGCACAATGACCGAAGTCAATTAAAGCCTGGCGAGTATCTGCTTGAAACTGCAAAGCCGGAGCCTGCCTTCGCCAGAGAAATTTCTAAAGAAACCAGGGCATTTGTTCTTGATAGAAATGGTTTTACATGTCAAATGTGCGGCGCGGTAGCAGGTGAGCCGCATCCCTATGACACTAGCAGAAAAACGCGGCTGCATCTTGGTCATATTATTGATAAAAGCCAAGGGGGTACTGACGATGCGAGCAACCTGCGTGCAATTTATTCAGTTTGCAATGAGGGCGCATCGAATATCACACTGACCCGTCCGGACTTTTTTAAGTTAATGACTCAAATCAGACGAGCAACATCGCCTGATCAAATTGAAGCTCTAAAATGGTTAACGATCAAGTTTCCCAAACATGCGAAACAGTTTGTAAAAGAAAGAGCTTAGGAGGAGTTCAACTCCTAGATTGACCCGCGAATAAATTTCATGTGGGGGGTCTTATAATTAAATTCTGCGTCTATAAAAATCAAATTCACTCTTCCATAAAGGGCCTTCCATGCGTGCTTTGAAAATTTTGTTAGCTTCTCTGTTCATCATTTGTTTGTCGGCTTGTCTTTCAACCAAAACCTACCCAGACCCGCAATACAGAAAAGCCAGTAGTGCAAGTATTGGTAGTTTTTCGGCACCCGTAAAAATTCGTCTGGAAGTGGTGTTTCAGCGTAATGGCAAAAGCATGCCAAAAGTTGTAAAAACCGTGCGTCCCTTGGTAGAGAAGCATTTGACCAGTTCAGGGGCATTTATTTTAGTCACCGATAGCGCCGCACCAGTATTGCGTTTCACACTGAACAACGTCGCCAATCTTGATGAAGCCATGAAGAAAGGCTTTGTTACCGGGCTGACATTCGGCGGCAAAGGCTCGACGGTAACCGATTACTACGAAGCTAAAATCGAGTTGGTAGCGGCGGACGGTAAGCAAACCAAAAACTATAAGCACGCATTGGTAACGACCATTGGCAATACCAATGCGCCATTACAAGGCGTGGCACCATTGAAAATGATGGACGCATTCAATGTAGTAGTTCAAGACATCCTGATGAATTTTTTACAAGACATGAAAGCCGATGGCAAGCTAAGCAAAAACGAAGTGAAATTCGTTCCGGTTTACGCCATTCGCTGAAAATAGCGCCCGGTAATTTTAAAGGGCCCGGGAAACCGGGCTTTTTTTAGTACACATTCACCACACAAGGCCCACATCTAAAACACATCGCCGCCGCATAAGCTGAACACACAAACTAAGGCTATTAATACGCGGGCGGCGACAAATGCATTATCCTTACAGCATGCTTCATTATCGATTGAAATATGGTTTTTGTTGCTTGCTGGTTTTGTCAGCATGTACGGCGTCGCCTACAAAAAATCCCATGGCACAATGGTCGCCATCGCCCAATTTCGACACGCGAAAACCACGTTTGATTGTGATTCACGATACTGAAATGCAGAATGCCGAGGCCGCATTAAAAGTGCTGCATTCGCAAAATTCCAATGGTCGAGTGAGTGCGCATTATTTGATTGCCAATAACGGCAAATTGTATCAATTGGTGGAAGACAAGCAGCGGGCTTGGCATGCCGGCGCTGGTAGCTGGCAGGGCATCACCGATATCAATTCAATATCCATTGGCATTGAGCTCGACAATAACCCCAGCGAGCCGTTTGAAGAACGACAAATCTTGTCGCTCATTCGTTTGCTTGACGATCTTTGTACGCGTTTTAATATTCCACGAGACGCCATCATTGGCCACGCCGATCTGGCGCCGACTCGCAAACAAGACCCCGGTAAATATTTCCCCTGGCACCGTTTAGCCCAAGCCGGTTTTGGGCAGTGGCCAAGTGACAATCTTCTTGAAGCTCCGACCGGCTTTGATCCGATTTATGGATTAAAAGCCCTGGGCTATGACACTCAAGATTTGCCCGCAACAGTGATAGCATTTCATCGACATTATCGCGGCACTGAAGCCGATGCACTCGACACTGAAGACAGTAAAATCTTGTTCAATTTACTGCAAAAATAAGAAAAATCCTTCCGTTTGCACTATCATGGTGCAATGTCTGACCCCGCCAACGCCAGTGTTGAAAGCCTCGCCACGCCGGTTGCATGGTTGTCTGCGGCCGGTGCGGTACTGATTTGCAATCAGGCATTTGCTAGTTGGCTCGGCGTCAGTGTTCGCCGCTTGCAGGCGATGCCGCTGAGTGAGTTGGATGTCGAGCTAGGTCGTTTGGCCGAAGTTTTCCAACGCTTGCCTGAGGTTGGTCACACCTTGCGTGTACATCGCGCGCGTTTGGCGTTTCCCGGCGCCAATGAACATTTTGCCGAGCTCTGGTTAACGCGATTGGAAAACAGTGAAGTTCGGCTTGAAGCGCATCCAACCGAAGAGTTTTTGGGTGAGGATCCGGCCAAAATTCTTCCTGCTGCTTTATCGGCGGCACTGAAAGGTTTGGCACATGAAATACGTAATCCGCTGGCCGGCATGAAAGGTGCAACACAATTATTATTACGCCGCGTCGATGATCAGGATTCAAAAGAACTCATCGAATTAATCGGTACCGAAGTAGAGCGTCTCGCGGTATTGGTCGAGCGCTTATTAAATCCAGCGCCGCCGCGCGAATTTGGTCCGGCCAATATTCACGAAGTCTTGGAACGCGTATTGCAATTGGCCGATACCGACGCCGGTTGGGCGGTGAAACTGGTGCGTGACTACGATCCGAGTTTGCCGGAGCTATACGCCGATGCCGATCGCCTGACGCAGGCTATTTGGAATTTAGTACGAAACGCTTTGCAATCGGGCGCATCGCAAGTCGGTTTAAAAACCCGCGCCGAACATCATGTACTGATTGGCGACACCGCGCACCGCTTAAGTTTGCGGGTAGAAATTTCAGATAATGGTCGCGGAGTTCCGGAAGATTTAGCCGAACAAATTTTCTTGCCGCTAGTGAGTGGCCGCGCCGAAGGCACTGGACTTGGCTTGGCGATGGCGCAACAAGTAGCACGCGAGCACGGCGGATCGCTTGGCTATCGCTCACGGCCGGGCCATACGGTTTTTACTTTGCTGCTCCCCGTAAATGATGAAGAAATCGATGACGAATAATTCGCGCGTGTGGGTGGTGGACGACGATCGCAGCGTTCGCATTGTGCTCAGTCAGGCCTTACGTGACGAGGGTTATCAAGTGCATGGTTTTGATTCGGCCGACAGCGCCTTGTCAGCATTGAATACCGAAATACTGCCGCAGCTAGTCATCACCGACGTACGCATGCCGGGTACCGATGGCTTCAGTTTTTTGGAGCAATTAAAAAAACGCCATGAAAATATTCCGGTCATCGTAATGTCGGCCTATACCGACATCAGTTCAACCGCAAGTGCTTTTCGCGGTGGTGCGCACGAATTTTTATCGAAACCTTTTGATCTTGATGAAGCCGTTAATCTGGTAGCGCGCGCATTACCCGAAAAAGAACCAGCAAGCGAACTCAAACAAAATGAAACCAGTAAGGAATTGCTTGGCAGCACACCGGCCATGCGCGAATTATTTCGCGCCATTGGCCGACTGGCACAGGCACCGCTGTCGGTTTTAATTACCGGCGAAACCGGTACCGGAAAAGAACTGGTTGCGCGCGCTTTGCATAATGAGTCACCACGAGCCAAAAAACCTTTTATCGCCTTGAACACCGCCGCCATACCCGCTGAATTGCTGGAATCGGAACTGTTTGGCCATGAGGCCGGTTCGTTTACCGGCGCCCACAAAAAACAAATTGGCCGTTTTGAACAAGCCGATGGCGGCATTTTATTTCTCGATGAAATTGGTGATATGCCGGCTGCATTGCAAACCCGTTTACTCCGCGTACTTGCCGAAAGCGAATTTTTCCGCGTGGGTGGTCGTGAACTGATCAAGGTCGATGTGCGGGTGATCGCAGCGACGCATCAACATTTGGAAGCTCTGGTGAAAGAAGGAAAATTCCGTGCCGATTTACTGCATCGGCTGGATGTCGTGCGTCTGCAACTGCCGCCTCTACGCGACCGCAAAACCGACGTCCCGGCATTGGCACAGCGTTTTCTAGAACAAGCGGCAAAACAATTGAATGCTCCAGTGAAACGCTTCAAACCCGAAGCCTTGGCACGTATGGAACAACACGAATGGCCCGGCAACGTGCGCGAACTGGAAAATCTTTGCTGGCGTTTGGCGGCCCTGGCTCCGGGCGAAAGCATCAGCTTGAAAGACCTGAAAAGCTGCTTGCGCAGCAATGAATTAAGTATCGAACCACAAAATATCTGGCAGCAGGCATTGGCACGCAGTACACAGCAATTACTCAGCCATAACGAACACAACATCCACGCAGCTTTACGCGAGCAGTTCGATAAAGTCCTGCTGGAGACCGCGCTGGATTTTACCGATGGCCATCGGCAGCATGCGGCCGAAAAACTGGGTTTGGGTAGGAACACCCTGACCAGAAAATTGGGTGCAACACGAGTAGCAAAAAATAATGGAAAAAATAATGAGCCATCCTGAATTTATTATTCGCCTTGCAGAGTTAAAAGATGCTCAATTACTCGCCACTTGGGCGCAAACCATGGCAATGGAAACCGAGCATAAACATCTCGATGGCGACACGGTATTGAAAGGCGTGCAGGCCGGTATCGCTGACCCAAAACGCGCGCGTTATTTTATTGCGATGTCAGGCGATATGCCTGCTGGAACCTTAATGCTGACGACCGAATGGAGCGATTGGCGAAATGGCGATTGGTGGTGGATACAAAGCGTTTATGTGGATCCGGATTTTCGGCGTCAGGGCGTTTTTCAAAGTTTGTATAGCCATGTAAAAGCCTTGGCTGAACAAGCGCCCGATGTCTGTGGTCTGCGTTTGTATGTTGAACACGATAATAAAAATGCCCAGCACACTTATGAAAGTCTGGGCATGGAAGATGCGGGTTACCGCATGATGGAAATATTTTTATAGGGAAAATGTCTGCATTTTAATTACAAAATCGGCGCGAGCCCGGCACCAAAAGCAGTAACCATTCGTGTGTAAATGGCTTTGAGTGTGAGGTTTACTTCTGGAAAATCACCAACTTGTTCATAGCATTCTGTAAATTTTTTATCGGTAAATGGTACTGGCTCGCAGCCGTCTTTTAATTCATAGCTCGTGGCATACGGAAATGGCCAAACATCGAAGATCGGCAATTTTTCCGAGAGTTTTCCGAGGTTGTAATTCAAGCCCGAAAAAATCACCGGCTTGGGTCGTGGTGCAATGGTCCAGGCGTTTTCCGGCAGCATGTCGTGATGAATGCTGGCAGCAAGCGCTTGGGCAAAATTTTTATCCGGAATAATGACCAGATTTTCAGTATTAAAATTATCCGAGCGCGGGTCAAAATTATGGCTGCCCACAACGCCGATGCGGCCATCAATCACCATCGATTTTGCATGCAGGCCAGTACGAACACCGCTACGTTTTAATGGCGGCGCTCCGGCGGCTGAGCCCGAGGAGCCGGAACCAAAAATAGGCGCGCCTTCCCCAGTAGCTTCGCCACTATTTACGGCAGTCATGTCGATGGGCAAGCTGGCAGGAAAAGGCTTTAATTCGTGAATAATAAAACCCAACTCACGTAAATACAGCCGTTTGTATTTATGCGACAAAGCATAAACCGGAAAAGCATCGGTGGCGGCCAATGAATTGGTTGAAATAATAATGGTTGGCGGATTTTCTCTTTTCCGCAGCGTTCTAAATACTTTACGGGCGGGGCGCGACATAACCAGATAGGGGGTTTGTAAAATTACTTCCTGCTGGCTGTTTTCCAGCAAGTTATACATCGCTTGTGAAGCTTCGGTACGACCTGGGTTGATGTCGTCATGTTTGCTTGGCAAGTCGGCAAGAAAATCTACTTCATTGACCCAGAGTAAATATTTTTGCAGCCGTACCATCACCGCGGCGCTATTGTGCGCGGTGGCATTCATTTTCTCAGCCCTTGCCGATAGCGGTTTTGCAATAAATAAATTGTCGCTATTGAGGTGGCCAGCGTGTTGAATTAAGCGCTCAGCAACATCTTTCAAGCCCGCCGCCGGGTAGGTTTTGTGATAGCTCCAAAACGCTTCAAAATTCGTTCGCATTTCTTGCGCAACAGGGCCTGCGACAAGCAAATCGCGATCGCGATAATTATAAACATCACTCCAATCGAAATAGCGGTCTTCCACATTGCGGCCGCCAACAATTCCAATCTTGTCATCGACCAGCAATAATTTGCTATGCATGCGTTGATTCACATTTTTAAATGTGAAAAAAATACCGGCGGCAAATTCCAGCGTTTGCGAACGCGCTTCGTAAAACAGCGGGTTGTATAAACGCAATTCAAAATTGCTGTGATAGCTGGCGAGATAAGCCTGTAGGTTCGGGTCAGGCAAGCCATAGTGCTGGTCGAGCAGGAGCCTTACTTTTACTCCGCGTCGTGCAGCATCCATCAAGGCTTGCAGAGTCAGTTGGCCGCTATCGTCTTGATCAAAAATAAAGGTTTGCAACTCAATGCTGTGCTTGGCGCTGTGAATTAAATGCAGGCGTGCAGCCAATGAATCTTGACCGCGGTCAAGTAAAATCACCGCATGTCTGGGCGCTGCAGCGGTGGATTCCTGATTGGCTTGATCGGCTAAATCATAGAGCGGTGATTTCAGCGCGCAGGCATCTTCTTGTTGGCAGCTTAACGTGCTGTCGCGATGTTGCTCGGCAAAAGCATTGGCTTGTATGCGCTTTTCTTTCGATAAATGCGAGCAAGCACTCAGTATAAAAACGCAAGACAAAAGACAGAACGGTTTAAGCCATTTCACGGTACTGGGTCAGCCAATAAACGAATACGAAATTCAAAGTCGACATTATCCTTGATACTGAAGCGATAGGCTTGCATTGCAAAATCACGCCGCATGACACTGCCATTTACAATAAGTTCGCAATCGTAGCCGGGTCTTACACAAGTGGATTTTTCAATATGAAAACGAACCGTTTTTTGCAGGCCACGCAAAAATAGTTGGCCTTGTAGCTCGCCGCCTTTTTCCAGCAAAGTTTTATTAAAGGGTACCGATATAAATTGAATGTTCGGGTGTTTTTCAGCATCCAGAAAGTCTTTTGAGCGCGCCATCCGCGCTAACCATTGCGGTCCTTTAAAACTGAGTTTGCTGGCATCAACCTGAACTTCGACTTTCCATTTTTGAATGGGCATTGGCACTAATGATCCGCTAACCGATTCAAAACGACCTTCGGAGGGAATCGGTAAGCGCGGATGAATATTGAAGCTCGCGCTTGAGCGTGAGCTATCGATAACGGAGGCCGATAGTTGCGCGCTTGCCATCAATAGCAATAGTGGCAGAAGTCTGCTTATGGCCACCAAAAGGCAGCTAACTCGGCAATGCCGGGTTCCAGGTCGGCGTCCACAGGGAGTTTCAATACCGCAATGCCACCGGCGGGCATACCGCGAAAATCGCCCGATTGGCCCGAGCTCAATAATGCGGCCAGTTGTTCCAGGCCGGGGTTGTGGCCGACCAGTAAAACCCGCGATAAATCTTTGTGCTCGTCGGCAACCGTCATTAAATCGCCAGGTGTGGCTTCATATATTCGTGGTTCCTGCCTTTGTTCAACATAACCAATCACCGACAGTACTTGTTCGAGTGTTTCGCGGGTACGGCGGGCGCTGGAACAGACAACGCGGTCAGGTAAATAGCCGTTGGCTTTTAGCCATTTTCCAGCGGCTTCGGCTTCGGCCTGGCCTTGGCGCGATAGAGGTCGGTCAATATCATCTTGGCCGACAGCAGCGGCTTCAGCATGGGCGTGGCGGAGCAGAATAAGTTCGCGCATTAAATTCCCTTAAATTACTTTCTTGAGCCATTTGAGTATTGGCGCCCAGTCTTCCTGGTGGCTGCGCAATTGTTCGGAGTTGTAGTCAAAAACACTCTTACCCAATGCCACCATCAAGACATAAGCCTGTGTGTCGCGTAATTCACCGACTACTGAATACGGCCAGCTTTTTAATTGTTCAATTGCTTGTTGCGATGCATTGGTCCAGGGCTTCAAACGATTGCCGACCAGGCCGACGGGGAGTTTTTTCTTTTTAACGCGGGCATTTTTCGCCATCGAATTCAAAAATGGCACGGTCGCTTCAATATCAATCATCGAAGGCAGTACCGGCACCAACACCGCATCGGCCATTTCGATATAAGCGTCTAAATCGTCACCCATGGCACCGGCAGGCGCATCGATAATGACGATTTGGGCATTTTCGGGCACCAGTTTCTGCCAATTTTTGACGGTGCCATCAATCGGCAAAACCGCAGTCTCAAGATGTGCCCGCTTTTCACACCAGCGAATAGCCGAATGCTGTTTGTCGGCATCGACCAGCACAGTACGTTTGCCATCAACGGCGAAATGGGCGGCCAAATTGGTGGAAAGTGTTGATTTTCCGGCCCCGCCCTTTGAACTTGCTACCAAAATCGTCCGCATACCCGAACCCCAGTGCTAAGAACAAGAGCCTCACTGTACAACGGGCAAGGGTAGGTAAGGAAGCGCCCAAACCAATTGATGGCCAATTCTGGAGCAACTGCTCTATTGGTCTATGTGAGTTTTGATGTCTGGCCTTTGCGGGCCGGTCTTAAATCACCAACCAAGGGTCAGGACTATGGCGACGAGCGCTACCGGCCCGGGCCTGTATGCGCCGGGCTTTGAACATGACAGCTGCGGCTTTGGCTTGATTGCCTGCCTAGACCCGCGCCCTAGTAATTGGCTAGTGCAAACCGCTTTAAGCGCGCTCGCACGTTTGAGCCATCGCGGCGCGGTCGGCGCCGATGGTAAAACCGGCGACGGTTGCGGTGTATTGATTCATCGACCCGGTAATTTTTTGCGGGC
>JAYSXB010000082.1:0-12866 GCA_043717775.1 Arenimonas sp. | reverse complement strand
GGGGCGAGCACCACGAAAAGATAAACCTCCAGACGAAACGAGGATTCATAATCCCAAGCCGCTTTCAGGCCTTTCATCGACCATTTAAACGCTTTGATGATTTGAAAAACATTCCGTGGCGCATTTTGGCTTTCAGTACTATCGGCCATCTGTCATCCGGTTGAAGGCGAACAAGCCGCGTATTTTGCCACAATCGGCTGCCAAACATGACCTTGAGCAGGGGCCATTTAGGCCCCATTGTGTGAAAGTGGGCTCACTTTTCTGGAGATGAACGATGTTTGATGCGCAAAAATTACTTGGCAGCTTAATGGGTGATGCGTTTTCGGGCGCATTGGGCGGGAAAAAGCGCAAACATAAACGAAGTGCTTCTGGCTTGGGCGGTATGATGGGCGGCATGTCCACCGGCACCAAGGCAAAAATCGGTGTGGGCTTGCTGGGGCTGGCGTATGCGGCCTACGAGCACTACAAACAACCGGCGAGCTCTGCTTCCAGTCCATCAGCCAGCGGTTCATCTCCTTCGCCACCGCCGAGCAATTTACAAAGCTCGCCACCACCTCCGCCGACAATGGCACCTGGCGTGAATAATGAAAACGCCCTGCATTTGATCCGCGCCATGATTACTGCTGCCGACGCTGATGGCTTGGTCGATGCGCAAGAACGCGAAAGCATTCTTATGCGTGCGCGTGAGGCAGGACTGGATGCCGAAAGTTTGCGTGCATTGGAAGTGGAAATTAGCGCACCGATGAATTTGAAACAGTTGATCATCCGCACGCCCGAAAGTCTTCGCGATGAAACTTATGCAGCCGCCTTGATTGCCATCACGGCAGATTCCGCAGAAGAGCGTGATTTTCTTGAGCAATTGGCGAATGGATTAAAACTCGATGCAAAGGCACGACAGGAAATTCATCAGCAGTTGGGATTGTGATTTTTTTTTATTCTTTGGAATTGTCCCGGGTCGGTAGAGCGTGACCCGGGCTACGCGTAAATCAATCAAGTCAAAAGGAGTATGACCATGCATCAGTGGCATTTTAGTTATAACGGCCAACAAATAGGACCACTCGATCAAGCCGCCGCAGTGGCACAAGCGGCGAAGAACCCGAACGGTCATTGTTGGCGGCAAGGTTTTGCCGAATGGCAGGCGATTTCGAGTTGCATGGAATTGCGTGCCGAGACTGCTGCCGGAAGCATGACCGTCCCCGCACCACCGAGCTCAAATCAGCAGCGCAGCGACGTCATCGACTACAAAATCTATGGCGAAGACATGCAGTTCGTTGAAATTGAGCTAGACCCGGGCGAAAGCACCGTCGCCGAAGCGGGCTCGCTGATGTACAAGGACTCGGCTATTTCGATGGAAACCGTTTTTGGTGATGGCTCGGCCTCTTCAAGCAGTGGCGGTTTTATGGATAAATTGGTCGGCGCCGGCAAACGTCTGATCACCGGCGAGAGTTTGTTTACCACGATGTTTTCGCATACCGGCCAAGGTAAGGCGAAAGTGGCTTTTGCCGCTCCTTATCCGGGCACCATTGTGCCAATGACACTGAGTAACTACGGTGGAAAAATTATCTGCCAGAAAGATTCTTTTCTCTGCGCCGCACGCGGTGTTTCGATCGGCATTTTCTTCCAGAAAAAAGTGATGACAGCACTGTTTGGCGGCGAAGGTTTTATCATGCAAAAACTGGAAGGCGACGGCATGGTATTTATTCACGCAGGCGGCACCATTGTTGAGCGCGAATTAAAGCCCGGTGAGCGTCTTGATGTCGATACCGGTTGCGTTGTCGCGATGACCAGCACGGTGAATTTTGATATTAAATCTGTCGGCAGTGTAAAGTCGGCCTTGTTCGGTGGTGAAGGTGTCTTTCTGGCAACATTAACCGGACCCGGAAAAATCTGGATTCAATCACTGCCGTTTTCACGCTTGGCGGGACGCATGTTTAGTGCGATGCCTCGACAAGGCGGAAGTCGCGATGAAGGCTCCATCCTTGGCGGTCTAGGCGGAATAATTTCCGGTGATCGCGGATTTTGATTTTAATATTTTGTGGGAGCTGGTTTACCAGCGATCAGCTCTCACCTGGTGCCATAAGCAAGTCACTAGCCGCACCTAACGGATGCTGTCGTAAAATGTGGCGTCATGCTCAGGCGTGACAGATCATGCGTAACTTTTCGCGCCTGACGGGCGCTCCCACGATGATTATTTTCAAAAAATATTCGTTACCCCGAATGCTTTTTCGGTATCTCGCAACTTCGTACTTCTCCCGTGGGAGCGCCCGTCAGGCGCGAATGCCTTGAGTTTACTAGTGCGGGAATATTCAATCGTTAGTAAACCAACTCCCACAAGTTTAATCGTCTTTGAAAATCGCAGTGCCACGCGTGCCATCAGGATTTATCCAGCCGCGCGACATGCCACCGGTGTTGAAAGGCATGGCGATATTGCCGTCTTTATCCAGCGCAATAGCACCGCCGTCGCCACCCATAGTGGGAATAATTTTGTTGATAACATCGTCGGCAGCCAAGGCAATCGAATCACCACGATATTCAACGCGTGCGCAGATGTCGTGGGCGGCTACGGCACGTATATAAAATTCACCCCAGCCAGTGCTGGACACGCCGCAATACTGCGTGGCGAAGGTACCTGCACCGATAATCGGGGAGTCACCGACACGGCTCCATTTTTTATTGCTCATGCCACCGGTCGAGGTCCCTGCTGAAATATGGCCCTGCTGATCTAAAGCGACCGCTCCGACGGTACCAAAATACGTGCCTTGCACAGTGTGCATGGCGTGGGCAGCCTCTTTGGCTTTTGCATCTTGCAATTGTTGCCAGCGCTTATCGGTATCGAAATATTTTGGATCAACGCGCTCGATATCTTTTTGGGTATCGGCAAACTTTTCAGCACCCTCGCCCGCCAACATTACGTGCGGCGATTTTTCCATCACACTACGCGCGAGCAAGATCGGGTTTTTAATTGTAGTTACACCGGCAACAGCACCAGCACGTCGGGTATGACCTTCCATCACCGAAGCGTCCAGCTCATGGCCGCCATCGGAATTAAATACCGCCCCTTTTCCTGCATTAAACCAAGGCGAGTCTTCCAATATTGTAATCACAGCAGTGACTGCATCGATTGAATTGCCACCCGTGCTCAAGACTGCGTAGCCAGCGTCCAAGGCTTTATTTAAATCAATTTGCATTAGTTTTGCATCAGCATCAGGAATAGAGTCACGGCTAACAACACCGGCTCCACCATGAATCACCAGCGCGAATTTTTTATTCTCATTATTTTTTTGCATAATATTTTCTTTGAGGCTTTCATTTGAAATTGGGCTTGCACATAACACTGAGCTCATGGCTAAGCCAAGGATCGATAAACCAAGAATTAATGTTCGACGCATGGCGGACTCCTGCAAGACTGCCAGCATAGCGGCTTGGGCTGCTCAGTCCAAGCCATGAGTCTATTTGTTGCTGGTATGCGGATGATTCACTATGGCTTTGGGGAATTCAATACTGGCCCGGGTGCCTTCGTTTAAACGACTTTCCAGTTTCACCGGCCAGTGATAGCGGTCGGACAAGCGTCGTACAATCGACAATCCAACACCCTGACCTTCCTTACTGTGGTTACTACCGCGAAAAAAGGTGTCATAGACTTTTTCCAAATCTTCTTTTGCCATGCCCACGCCGGTATCAATCACGCTAATGCGGCCGAGCTCGATCAGCACACGAATACTGCCTTGCTCGGTGTAATTGCAGGCATTGCGCAAGAGATTGCTGAACATCACACTCAACACGCGCGAAGGTGCAAACAACTCAAAGTCCTGAATAATTTCAACCTTCAGTTCTACCGGTTTATCACGCAATAACACTTGGGCCTTGTCCATTTCATCAGCGACTACTTCCGCCACTGAAAATTCTTCGTCAGGCAAACCGGTGTCACCTTCGCGGGCAAGAATCAGAAAGCTTTCAATCAAGGCTTCCATATCACGACCCGCTTGCTTGATACGAACCAGCGATTTTTTCGATGATGGCGACATGCCTTCATCACCGTACATAATGTCACCTGCCACTCGGATCACGGTAAGCGGCGTACGTAATTCATGTGATGCATCTCTGGTGAAATTGCGCTCGCGTTCAACAAAATTATTAATGCGTGAAGCGTAATCATGCAATGAAGCTGCCAGGGTAAAAGTTTCGCCTTCAACATCACTCGGCAAATTTTCTGGCTTAATCGAATTGGCATCGGGATTTTTAGGGTCCCATAGCCGGACTTGATTTGCCAGCCATATCACTGGCGACACTGCACGTTTGGAAGCTCGATAAGTACTAAAGGCAATTAGATAAACCACCGCCAATACCAATGCCAAAGGCACCATGCCAAACCAGAATGCCAGGGCATCGACTTGGTCTTGCTTGAACTGCAAAAACAGATGCCGGTCACCGCTTTGTTCTACCAGAATCAAGGCACCGCCCTTGGCTTGCGGCAAACTATGAAACCCAAGCGACAGCCCACGCATGGTGTCTGGCAATACAGCTTCCGAATCGCCGTCAAACAACAAATACCCTTTCATATTGTAGGTATCGGGTGCCGTCGCATTTTTATTGGCCCGCAATATATCCCAGTAATGCTCAGCTTCTTTTTCAAGCGCTTGCCGAATCAAAACATGTTTAAGGATTATCGATGCACCATAAACACCCAGCACGGCCGCAAAACTAATCACCACGGCTTGCAGAATGAACGCGGTCCAGATTTTTCGACGCAGGCCCGCGTTCGACGATAACTTTGTCATGATGGATGGCTTACGTTCTCTGAATGGATTATGCGGTTGGTGCAGTCTCTAAATCGGCAATACGATAACCTGCTGTTTGCACAGTATGCAGCAACTGTTTATCAAATGGACGGTCCACGCATTTACGCAAATTATAGAGATGGCTACGCAGTGTGTCCGAATCAGGCAAGCCATCACCCCAGATTTCGCGCTCGATATCACGCCGTGTGACGACGCGCGGCGATTCGCGCATTAAAATCGTCAGCAAACGCAAACCGATCGGTGATAAAAATAATTCCTGACCACCGCGCGTTACTCGCAGGCTGGCGGTGTCCAATACCAAATCGGCAATCTTCAATACTTCGGCACTGACTTGGCGACGGTCACGACGAATCAAAGCACGCACACGTGCTTCCAGCTCCTGAATCGCAAAAGGTTTGACCAAATAATCGTCGGCGCCCGCTTCAAGTCCAGTGACTTTGTCATTAAGGGTGTCACGTGCAGTCAACATTAATACCGGTGTCGATTTTTTTGCTTCATTACGCAGGCGTCTGCATAAATCAGTGCCGTCCAAACGCGGCAACATCAAGTCCAGCACAATAACGTCGTAGCTATTGTCCACCGCCAATCGGTAGCCGTCTAAACCGTCACTGGCATAATCGACACCAAAGCCTTTGGACTCAAGATATTCGCCCACCATTTCCGACAAATTACGGTTATCTTCGACCAATAAAATTAATCCTGACGGGTCATCGCGGCGCATAAATCTCTCCAAGGTTTTCCATGGCCGTATTAAACGGGAAGCGAGGTTCAGCTAACGTGAAGTCGAAGCTGAACAGAATTTTCATGTACGGTGAAACCCACCGTTCTTTGGTGGACTCCACCAACACTTCGCCCGGGCATTGGTGGAATCGCCGAGAGCGGGCGGTTCCACCCCACCCTCCGATCTCGAGGAAAAACTGGTGCCTATCCAATGGAATACCTATCTGATACCCGTGTTGCTGCTAATCGGATCGAATATTTTTATGACTTTTGCCTGGTACGGGCATTTGAAATACAAAGCCAGCCCGCTGTGGATCGTGATTGCCGTGAGCTGGGGCATCGCGTTTTTCGAATATTGCCTGCAAGTGCCCGCCAACCGCATGGGCAGTGCCGTCTATTCGGCGCCTCAGCTTAAAGGCCTGCAGGAAATCATTACGCTGGTGATATTCGCCGGGTTTTCGATTTGGTATTTAGGTGAACAAATCAAATGGAATCATATTGCCGGTTTTGTATTGATCGTTGCGGCCGCGATATTGATATTTTGGGAATGATGTCCGCTTTGGTATTCAAAAAACGATACCTTCCCTGATCGCGCCCGCCTCCAGAGATAAGCCATGAAAAAAATTTTCTTCGCCTCGGTATTTTTATACTTACTTGTTGCCATTCCGGTCAACGCGCAGCCATCGAACGAGCAATGGCGGCTGGTGAAAAAATCCTGGGTCATACCCGGCGATGCCGCTGATATCTACGAATATAAATACGACGGCTCAGGCCGAGTCATCGAAATCCGCAACGTGGGCGGCAAGACGCTGAAAAATACCGAAAAGGATTTTGTTTACGACAGCGACAATCGCATTGAACGTAGCAGCCTGTATATCAAAGGCAACAAAATGTACACGTACGAATTTGCCTATGATGGCCAGGGCCGTCTAACGAGTCGCAAGGACATCACACACGATATCTATTCCGGCAAGCCGGACAAAGTCACACTGACAAGAAGCTTCCGGTACGAAAACAATAAAATAATCGAAAGCAAATCGCGATCCAGCTTCGGTGGAAAACTGGTCGATGAAATCGTTTACAACCTCGATGCCGACGGAAATTTCATGCGCAAGGGCGGCATGAATCTCAACACGAAAGAAAAAGCCCAGAATTACACTTACGGCAATTACGATAACAGGCTCAATCCCCTGCAATATACCGGCGCGTATTTTCTCGTCGAACCCGAAAGCCGCCATGCAGGTGGTGATGGCGCCTGGGAAGGCACACCGACCGCGAGTTCAAGTTTTACCGGGAACAAAGACGGGCTAGTCGGCAAGATGATCGTCACTTACACCACTTCGGATGGTCGAAAGGTCAATCACAGCTATGAATATACTTATGCGAAGTTCAAGCCGTAGGGTGGAACCACCAACAGGTGGCACACCGTTGGTGATTCCACCACAGATTGCGATGGTGTTTGGTGGATACTGCATAGAGCGCGGGATCCACCCTACGTCAATATTATTTTTGAATGCGGTTTACGGCCTTGCGCCCACAAGACCATCGGATAGATTTTGGGCGCAGCAAGCAGGCGCCCCTACGGCGGAAATTGTGCTTAGGTCATTGCGATTATGTTTTACCAATTGGTCGGCAGCCTTTAGCGCTTACGCAAGTGTTATCGATCTGCGGGTAAGGTTTGATGCCCGTCATAAAGCCCATATCGGCTTGTGCAAAGCGCGCGATGTTTGGAATAACGATCGGCATATCGGTCGATGAGACACCGAACCAACTCGCGAGCGTTGCGGTGTATTCATCCACGGAAGTACTGGGCAACAAATGACCCTGGTTATCGAGTGTGTCCGGCCCGTTAATAACCATTTGTGGGAATTTCCCATAGACATTGCCACCACGCACCGAACCGCCCACCACGAAATGGTGTGCACCCCAACCATGGTCTGAACCGGTGCCATTGCTCTTGAGCGGACGACCAAAATCAGAAGCAGTAAAGGTGGTTACGTTTTGATCAATACCTAACGCCACAGTGGCTTGGTAAAAAGCGGCCATGCCGTCGGCGACAATTTTCAGCCGGTCTGGGTGGTTGGTCAATGAATCATGATTATCAAATCCGCCCAAGCTGACAAAAAATATCTGTCGCTTGTGACCCAACACTTCGCGAGCCGCAATTAACCGCGCTGTCATCTGGAATTGCTGCATTACATTATTGTAATCGCTCATCAAGCCGCCGTTGAACCCAACGGGATCTTTTGGAAAGAAATTTTCGAGCGTCAATGAAAAATTTAATGCTTCATCCATATCAATTTTTGCATTGCGCGCACGGTTGTAAATCGCGCCCACCTGCTTCTCCAGGATGTTCGTTCTTGGTGTTACGGTTTGTGAATTCAAATTAGACATCGCGGACATGCGATTAGTATTCCAGCTACTCCAAAAACCAGGAGGGCCATTTTGGGGGTTGATGGGATACGGCAATACGTTGCTACCGACCTGCCAGGTATTATTACCCGCCATCGATATGCACATGGAGACGTTGCTGCCAACATTGGCTTCTGCCAACAAATCACCCATGCGCCCCGCCCAGCCCGTGCGTGTGGTGTAGTTGGGTACACCTAATTGCCAAAACCGCTGATGATCGGAATGCGAAAATAATTGAGGTGGCAATTCAAAGCCGGAGGTGCTGTATTCTGCCTTGCTGGTGGGCCGCGAAAGTACGCCAGTATTGGCCATGATGGCGGCCTTGCCATTGTCGAACAGCCTTTTAAGGCTGGCCATTTCCTTCGGAAATGCCAACTGCCGACCATCGTTGATTGACGCTGCCGCTATGGGTAACAGATCACTGCGCAAACGGGTAATACCAAACGGTCGCGCCAAGGAGCCTTCGCGTCCGATCAGATATTGGTTATAGGTGGCTTGGTCATACGGAATAATAGTGTTGGCGGTATCGTTACCACCAAATAGAAAGAAGCACACCAGAGCGCGATAATCATTGGGGACCGGCGATGCCTTGGCACTTTGGTTTGCAGCAGCCGCCAAGCTGTTCAAACTGAAGCCTAAACTACCGAGCGCGGCGCCGCCTGCGGCACCGAGCAAAAAATGACGGCGGGATTTTAACGAAGACTCATCCATAACCATTTGTTCAAATTCGGATTTCATGTTGACCTCACTTTTGAATCAAATAGTCGGGTGATATTTCGAATAGCATCAATGCCATCACAAAACGATCGCGTGCTTGATTGGTGCCGGCCGGCACATTGGTGACCGCCGTAATCATGATGTTTCTCGCCGCAGGCGTCATCGTGTTGCCGGTCATTATTAAATTTAATTTGTCCACCAAAGCGGTGGGATTGCTCGATAACGCGGTGTAAGCGCTGAAGTTACGCGTATATTTTGTATTCTCGTCGGTGCCATCCTTGCCTACGAAATTCTCGATATAGTTCTGGCTCTCCACCGAGGTGGATTCATGATAAATCTGGAACTCCGGCCCTAGCAGGTTGTTGCTTGACATGTCACCGGGCGGGCTATAAGCAGGGCTGTAAAAATTAAACACACTGCGCGCACTCATGGGCCTTTGCCCGAACGCATCGTCCATCCAGTATGCGTTGAAATCAAGTCGTGTTCCTGGAATGGTAAAGGCGCGCATGAAGTGAGTAAGACGCAATACCGGTTCGCGCAATTTACCCGCGCTAGCCGAAGAGGTATCTCTAGCTTCTGGATCAATTAAAATTGCCCGAATAACCGCTTTCATGTCGCCGCGCACATTCGAGCCGTTGTTGTTGAACGCCGCAGCAACACGGCCAACATAGGCAGGCGAAGGATTACTTTTTACAAGGCGCTGTATCAACTGCTTGCCAATAAACGGCCCCACATTCTGATGACTGGACAAGGTGTCCAAGGCAATTTTCAAATCTTGTTCTGCAGTTCCACCGGCTGGCACAGTCACACCGCCCACTATGGTTTTCGCAGAGGTAGAGTGATAACCCGCCAAGGGTGTCATTGGCAGGATGACATCGTTGGGGTTATCGTAGGAACCGCCACGAGCGCCTTTGATGCAATACCATTTATTGGTAACAGGATTACAATTGGCATAGCTCCAACCTGTGAATACTTTCGCCATACCGCGAATATCGTCTTGCGTGTAGGTGGGTATTGGCTGGTTGTTGGCATCCAGTTTGCGGGTGCCATCCTGATTCAATTGCCACAGGCCAATACTAAAAAGTTGCATCACTTCGCGTGCATAGTTTTCATCCGGCAAACGACCCGTTACCAAATCTTCTTTTTCATTTGCGATATGCGAAAGCCACTGACCCATGGCGGGACTGAGGGTAACATTTTCTATCAGGGTTCGATAATTGCCGAAGGCATTGTCGTTGAGTAAGTCGTAGTACCCAGCATTTCGTTCACTGCCCATATGGCCAATGACAAAAATCTGGCTGTAGGCCCAAGTGGTTCGTTGACGAAGTTGGTCTTGCCCTGTCAATGCCTGCTTGAAGAATGATTCAATGGCAGCAGAATTGCCGAACCTGAGATCGTCGTCGCTGATATCAGGCTGGGTGGCAAGCCAAAGCAAGTGGCTGTAATGCGACGGACTGGCAACCGGCATATTAAATTGTGCGGTGAGCCAGCTATCAATGCTTCCGCCGGTGAGCGCAGTGATTTCAGATTCACTTGGCCCAAAGGTCGCCTGCTGTAGAAAGCGCGAAGCTTCTTCAGCAGTCAAATTGGTAATTGATTTCTCGTCTGTCTGCGCTTGAATCAGCAGCACATTTTCCTGCGATGATTTATCGTCAGCCGTGTCGGTATCGTTTTGCGAGCTGCAGGCCTGCAGTAAGGACAACAGCAGTAGCAATCCACAAGTGCGGATTAGCAGGCTGTATCGCCAAGCTTGGGTGTGTGCCATGGTCGCCCCAGATGTTACTGATTGTTACGGCATAATAGGCCGTGAGGTCGGTGTTTGTCTCGCCATTAAAAGCGGAAGTTCAGCTTCTATTGTGAATTAGTTCACATTTTCAATGATTGAAATGCTTAAGCAATGTGATGACGTTCACTTTCTGCTTTAAAAATCGCTTTGACTGGCCGGGGGTTTTAGCCGAAGCCTGAGTAAAGCCCAGATAAAGTGCAGCCACAAACCTATCCAGATAAAAGGCTCCATCCAATCAGGTGTTTGTGCGGCTTCATATTTCTGGAAATAACGCCACAAGCTGCGATGCTTTTGCCATTCCACCCACGCCGGTTTTGTCAGGCCCGAAGCGCCACGTATATGAACTACGCGCACGCTGTTATCCACCAAAACCTCATAACCCGCCAGCCGAACCCGGCGACATAAATCCAAATCTTCCGCATGCAGACGATAGCCATGATCGAAGCCGCCGACATGATGAAACACGGTCGCCGGCATCATCATTAATGCGCCGGAACAGGCTTCAACCGCCTGCACTTTTTTATCCGGGTCGCGCCCCATGTAAATCAAATCAAGATCGGCATGATTTTTCAATAATGAAATTAATGAAAGATCAAAACGCCTGGCAGCACGATCAGCCTCGCCTTTCTCGTTGACTAAATCAACACCGATAAGACCAGCGCCCGCATGTTCAATAGCACTGTCACGCAAACGTGAAAGACTATCGGGCTCAACATAGGCATCGGGATTTAAAAAAACCAGCCAGGGTTGCGATAATGCACTCGCGCCTTGATTGCACGCGGCGGCAAAGCCAAGATTTTCTGTGTTACGGACCAAGCTAATGCGCGGGTCGTCCGGCAAAAACTTTTCGACGATATCGCATGTGTTATCGCTGGATGCATTATCGACCACAATAATGCGCCGCAAGCCAATTGCCCGCCGTAATTTTTTTAGACAAAGCGTAATCGTCGCCGCACTTTCATGGGTAACAACCACTACTGCAATATTGCTAACGATGGCATTACTCATCAGTTGAATAGCTTGCTAGCTGCGCTTCAAGTTCGGTAATACGCAGTCGCGCCCAGATGCCGTAACGAATTTCCTGGTAATAATGTGCATACACCGACTCTTCAGCGTCGCCATATAAAGACAAGGCAGGCAAACTGGCCAATGCTTCAGCAGATTTGGCACAAGCCGCTACATAATACATGGGCGGATAATTCAAACCTTGTTCGATACTCTGCCCTTTATGGACAAGTGCTTCGGCAGCACCATGCTGGTCAAGCGCCCATAAACTCGATTGAAATATTAATTTCTGCGTATAAATTTTTTTCGACTGAAAGTGGTTATCCAGTAAAGTCGAAAATTCGTCGAAATATAATTCACGAACATGGTGCGAATTCACGACACCAGTTGCATCGGTGTAATTTTTCTTGTCCGGGGTGGAAATCAGCAATATGCCGTCTTGTTTTAGCAAACGATAAAAACCCGCCAGCATACGGTCATGGTTCATCACATGTTCAAGCGTTTCAAAACTAACGATGACATCAAAACTATTGGATGGCAGTGCATCTAATTGCGTTACGTCGGCCTGATGAAATTCAAGATTATTTTTCGAGCCATAGCGTTGTTTGGCATGTTCAATACTGATGGCATCGATATCAATCGCTTGCACACTAGCTGCCTTGCAGGCGAGTAGATCAGCGCCAAAGCCTTCGCCACAGGCAGCATCTAAAACATGCTTGCCATCGACCAATGCCATGGCAAACGCATAACGATGCCAATGCTCATAGGCAATTTCGCGCACGCATTCAGGCGTGAAGCGCTCGCCAGTGAATGGCAAGATCGATGACGGCATTGTTTGACTCATGTGAGCATCTCTTGAGCACTCGATCAATTCATCGAACTAAATAAATCGCCCTGCGGGCCTTTATTTTGAATGTCGAGTATATTGGCAGAAAATTGCTCGCGCAGCTCGCGTAGCGGATCTTCCATAATAAATCGGGCGACTTGTTCGTGGTAATCGGGCCAACGTACCAGCAAGCTCTGAAGGTTATCGCCGCCCGGCCCCAAACCCATCGGGCCGAATGAAGCAGCACCGCTATGCGCGACGTAGGCATTGACACACATCACATTACGCCAGCCCATGGCTGCAACGCGACGACAAAAATCGTTCTCTTCGCCATAACCACGGCCAAAGGTTTCAGCATCGAAATTTCCACACTGTCTGAGCGCAGCCCGGCGAATCCACATGCAAAACCCCATCGCGGTGGGAAGCTCTGGCATGTGATCACTTGCAATTAATGCAGCCGCTTCCGCCATGAGTTCAAGATTATCGGGAAGCGGATTATTCTCGCAAAATTTTGGATATGAACAAATTTCGGCATTATTGGACCACGGCGTAATGGTGGCAATTTTCGTATCTGTATTTGCACACTGCATTATTTTTTGCA
>JAYSXB010000081.1:0-5011 GCA_043717775.1 Arenimonas sp. | reverse complement strand
CCGGCTTTGGAACAACACGTCGCCCGCAAGCGGCCTCCTACGTGAGATCGCTTCCACACATACAAAAAATCCGTGGGAGCGTCCGTCAGGCGCGAAAGATCTGGCGGGGTTTTCGCGCCTAAAGGCGCTCCTACGGAAATGCCTACAACCAACCCTGCTGCCGTGCCAGCCGATAGGCTTCAATACGATTCGACACGCCCAGCTTGCTAATAATTTCCGATAAATAATTTCGCACTGTGCCTTGTGATAAGGAAAGCTGTTCGGCAATTTCAGCTGAGCTACTGCCTTCACCAGCCAGGCGTAAAACCTGACGTTCGCGATCCGTCAGCGGGTCTTGTTCGGTCCAGGCTGCCATGGCCAGCTGCGGGTCAATAACCCGACCACCGCGATGCACTTGTCTTAATGCGTCGGCTAATTGCGCCGATGGCGAGTCTTTCAATAGATAACCACGCACACCGGCATCGAGCGCACGGCGAAGATAACCTGCACGTGCAAAAGTGGTAACAATCACAACGCGAGTATTACCGGCATCGTTATGAACCCGTTGCGCGAGTTCGAGTCCCGTCAGTTTCGGCATTTCGATATCCGAAACCAGCAAATCGGGTTTGTGTAGTTTCACCATATCCCATGCACTTTCGCCATCGGCAGCATCGGCGACAATGTCAAAATCAGATTCCAGTTTTAACAAAGCCA
Organism: Arenimonas sp.; assembly: GCA_043717775.1. Lineage (GTDB taxonomy): Bacteria > Pseudomonadota > Gammaproteobacteria > Xanthomonadales > Xanthomonadaceae > Arenimonas. The sequence continues at coordinate 4,318 of JAYSXB010000081.1, read as the reverse complement.
CCAGCGCACCGCGCACCATGGCCTGGTCTTCGGCAAGTACGATACGAATCATTTGATGCTTTCAGAAAAAATAAACATGGCCAACGTTAACATTCGCGATTGCGTGTGACCAGACCATTCACAGAATTGTTAGCAGGCTGGTGTTCGCTGATCGGGCAGCTCAGTTTGAGTCGCACGCCGCCGTTCGGCCCGGTATCAATTTCCAATCGGCCGCCGAGTAATTCAAGTCTTTCCCGCATGCCGCTCAGGCCGTGTCCGGGCGTGACTAGTTTATTTTTTCCGTCGTCGGAAATTTGCAGCTGCAAGGTATTTTTGTTTTTAATCAGTTCAATTTCGACATGCCCGGCACTCGAGTGCCGGATAATATTGGTTACCGCTTCACGTACCGCTAATGCCAGTACGGTTTCCACTTCGGTCGATAATTCCACCGGTGCAAGTTGATAATGCAATTGAATATCGGCCGACAAGAGCGAGAGCCTTGCATTCGCTAGCTCCGCTTCCAATCCCGCCAATCGTATTCCCGCAACCGCCATGCGTATCTGGCCAAGTGAATCGCGCGCAATTTTTTCGACTTCGCGAATCTCTACAGCAGCGACATTTGGGTCGCGTTCGAACAGGCGGCTGGCAAGTTCGCTTTTCATCACGATAAGCGACATGGTGTGGCCCAGGACATCGTGCAGATCACGCCCAATCCGTTCGCGCTCGGCACTTTGCGCCAGCCGTTGAACTTCCTGCTGGCTCAGTCTAAGGCTTTGATTGCTGCGCTCGATGCTACGGCTGTATAGCGTATAGAAAACCAGCATGCTGGCCATCACGGCCGTTGTCGCAAAAAACAGGATGTGAAGTTTAAGCAAGACCGTCTGAATGACCATCAACACGAGTGCAAGGACCAGAAACAGCAAGGCATTTCTTGCCTTGAACACATACGCAGCGGAAATTACCCCGTAAATCAGATACGTGTTCGCGCCGAAATTGAATGGCAAAACGGCATAGCACAAGAGCACCATTGCGCTTGAAATTAAAATCATGTGGCGGCCAGTGTTTCGATAGGACATGAAATGCAGCGGTAGAAAAATCGCCAGACTGGCCAGTGTGACGATGACATGCGTGCTGCCGAAGCGCGGGTTAAAAAACAGTGGCAGAAATAGAAACATCAAATACACAAGGTTTATATAAGGCATGTATTTGTATTGATGAACTTCGCTGCCGTTGTCCGAAGCCAGCCGCTGATACTCTTCGCGTACCGGTTGGTAAAAGCGAGACCACCATGACGTTTTGTCCGTTGTGGAGTTCTTGTCTGGCAGCGTCATGGCGTATTCCTGGAATTATTTATCGAATTTCGACATTGTCGATCATGAAACTGAACTCACCTTCAGACCCAATCGCGTTGAACGAGAAGCCTGAGACCGATGACAATTCTAATCCTGCAAAGCCTGCCATAGGAAGCCGAATTTCATTCCATTCATTGCTGGTGATAAAGCTTTGACTGGGTGGAGCGCCGGCTGCGCTTACACTGGAAAGCATCATGACGCTGTAGGTACGGTCATCACCTTTAACCCAGAACACCAATTCCTTCGCATTGGAATAGCTTACTGCTTGCATTGCCTTAGCGCCGGGGCCAAAAAACGCGCCTGCCCATGGAAATGCAAAGCCCGGTTTGATCCGTCCGCTAATTTCCAGTGCGCCTTTGCTATTTTTCACTCCACTGGGTATTAGTTTGATACTTACTTGGGATGCACCATTCATTTGTTGATCGGTAGTGACATGCCAGCCATTACCATAACGACTGCTGATTTTTTCTTGTTCAAAATCACTGATGAGTCCACTTGGTGTGATTGCAGTCACATCGGAATTTACGCCGCCTGTTTTGTTGCGTTCCAAACGATAGCCATTCTTCCAGATAAAATCGATATTGCGTGTATCGGTAATGTTTTTTGTCGGGTTGCCACTTACCAGAACTAAATCTGCCCGCATGCCGACTGCAATACGTCCGCGATCATGCAAGCCGAATATTTTAGCGGGCAGGGCAGTGGCCGCATTCAATGCTGCGCTCGGTGATAAACCTGCCCTCACTAGAAGTGAAAGTTCGCCATGCAAACTGGCACCATGAGTGGTGCTCGGGTTGCCTGCATCGGTACCAGCCAATAAAGGAATGCCTGCCGCATGCAACAGTTTTACGCTTGCCAATGCATTTTCAAGAACTTTAGGGTTCTGCCATTGCGGCGGGAAACTCGCCTTGAGTGCATTGGTTTGCAATACCGTCAGGTAATCTTTCAATTGCACATCGGTGGCTAATTTTTTACCTTCGTCGGCACCAGCAAGACTGCCGGTAACTGACAAGGTCGGCACTATGAATAAATGTTGTTTTTGTGCCTGTTCGATAAAGGCGCTATCGGCGACTTGATCAATAAAAATATGGACTAATCCGTCGGCACCCTGGGCCGTCATTGTTTTTGCTTGCTGGAATGAAGCAATATGGATTAATGCTTTTTTATTATTCTTGTGTGCTGATTGAATCAAGGCTTTAGTCACATCCGGCGTCAGTGATTTTATTTTTACAGTCGGGCCATAAGCACTGCCATCGTCAAATACGATCTTGATGTAATCGGAGCCTTCATTGATACGAGCCTGCACAAAGGATGGCGCCTCTTCGACAGTCGTCAAGGTTGGAATTTTCATGCCGTATTCAGTACCGTGGCCACCGGGAACGGTGGCCAAAGTGCCGGCAGACCAAAGGTCGGCTTGTTCGACACGGCCAAAACTCTCGCGCTGTTTTTTAGCGGCGGCCAGTAAATGCCAATCACTAAACATATCCATTTCAGTGGTCACACCAAAACGCAGCGCGTCTTTTTGGGCGTCGCCATAAGTGTGGGTATGTGAATCGATCAGGCCGGGCAATAAAGTTTTTCCGGTACCATCATAGGCCGGTATATTGTTGGGAATTTTTATAGTATTTCCGATGGCGGCAATTTTTCCTTGCTGAATAAATACCGATGCATTCTCAATAGTTTTTTCGCCATCAAAAATACGAACATGATTAATTGCAAAAGAATTTTCAAATTGTATTGGTTCGATTTTTTCTGAAGGTTTTTTCTGCATATTTTGTGTCGCAGGATTCAGCCAAATGGCTGAACCTGCTGCTACCAATAACAGTGAAGATGCCAATGCAACTTGCCAAGCGCTTGAAATTTTCATCGTCTATTCCTTACTTCAGTTTCATGCGTGACCAGAAGCTCACTGCGAGCCAGAGCATTACCAAGGTAAATACCACCAAGTAGCTAATGTGTTGCCAGATTGGCACGCCGAGATCGCTGCCAATCACCTTGAGTGCAATTTGGGATGCATGATAAGAAGGCCAGATCGGTGCCAGATTGCCCAGGAATTTTGGTAGCATATTAATCGGCAGCCAAAGCCCCGATAAAAATGCCATCGGCAGGTAAATAAAATTCACCACTGCCGGCGCAGCTTGTCCGTTTACCAAGGTGCCAATCACTAAACCCATCGCACAAAAAGGCAGCGAGCTGAGCAAGCTTATTAGCAATAGTTGCAGCCACTGTGTGAGGTCTAAATGCACGCCACCGAAGCTGCTGGCTAACACAGCAAGCTCAATGAAAATAATGAAAGCAAAAATTAATGCCATTACCATTTTTGATACGAAATATGCACCCGGCAATGCGGGAACGGCTCGACGCCATTTTAACCAGCCCTGATCTTTTTCCAGCGCAACACTCACGCCAAAACCGAACAGGCCCGGGCCCATAACACCGAATATCGAATAAGTCGCCAGTAAGTACGTACTCATTTCGGCTTTGCCGTGGCCCATCAAAATACCAAACAAGGTGTAGAACATGGCCGGAAAAACCAGCGCGGGCAGGGCAAACATGGGCATCCGCAACATGCGAATAAATTCAAAGCGGGCTTCGGTTACGTAAACAGAGAGAGCACTGTATTGTGAAATAGGCGATGCAATAATCATTACAGTGGCTCCTTGGTCAATTCGACAAATGCTTCGGCCAAACCGGCGCGTTTTATTTCCAATTGTTGAAGTGTTGGGTCTTCGATTAATAGGCGCCGACATACTGATTCGGCATCACTAGTTTGAATCGTCAGGTACTGACCGTCATAGCCAACGCTTTCCACGTTTGGCCACTGTTTAATGTCGGCAATATCGAGGCCGCTAACGCAGCGAATTTTGCGTAATGCGACTCGCGAGCGAATTGATTCAACACTGCCTTCGGCAATAACCGAGCCTTGGGCAATAACGATTACGCGATTCGCCAACGCTTCCGCTTCTTCCAAATAATGCGTGGTCAGCACG